>NZ_JBFROI010000052.1:0-20111 GCF_041471405.1 Vibrio sp. 10N.261.52.C11 | reverse complement strand
GGTTCATGGGGCGTTTACTCTTAACCATTTCTTGGTCCCAAGAGATTCCATAGCTCGTTGTAAAGTCCACCATTCTAGAAGCAGCCGTTAATTTATTGTGTTCGAGAACGATTAACTTAATTTTCAAACCCGAGAGTAGTTACTCGAGAACATTTATACGGTGACTATCAATGATTCATAACTTTGGATGGGGAGTGATACAGCATTTTCATTTTCTAAGCATTTAACGACACCGTCGACATCCACATCATCGAATATTGTTTTATTGGTGCTAGATATATCAATAACAAGGTGCCCGTTGTCATTTTCTGTTTTGCCTTTAAACAACAGTATTCGTTCCAGAGATATGTCGTTCAATCTTTCTTGATTACCAACTAACTCCAGTATATCGCAGTAGCCGTTAAACTTAGGAAATAAGACGATAGATCCGAACACGTATTCGTCAAAGTGGTTACTATGACTGGCTTTTTCAACTCTTCTATTGCTACGAAGACGGTGCCTTAATTCACTGGGAGAGCAGCTTGGACTGTCTTGGCTCTTTTCTTCTGACATCAAATCAATACGAGATTTAAACCCAGCAATTATCATTTCGTCTTCAGTAGACTTAGGCTGACGAACTTCCCAGTTTTTGACATAACTCTTTTTCATTAATTGATTACGATATTGATGAGTTTTATACGATATATTTTTGCAACTATATGAAGAAAATGAATCGGTTAGGAAGTGACCGTATTCAGCAGAAGCGATAAATTGTGAAAATAGCCCCTCAGCTGAGGTGTTGAGTTCAATTTGATGTTCCTCATTTCCTAAATCTATATCGTCTAGAAGCTCATCTTGTAGAACGGGTACGAAAACCTGATTGGTAAGAAAAATGTTTTTTATATCAAAAGATAAGTCCTGCTTAATCCAAGACTGAGAGCGGGGTGATAGCGTAAATTGTTGTTTTGACCAATTTAATACATCATCTTCGTTTGGCATCATTCGTACTATATCTTTGAAAAACAAAAGCCCCGTAGAGTGCCAATGTTCAACTCGAACTATAGTGTTTGTTTCTAACTCGTCCCAAAATAGACTAGGTGTTGAAGATGTACAGATATCTTCAGAAACAGGCAACCCGCAAAAGTGAGATGATGTACGATTTTTCTTCTTGATGGGGATAAAATCTAGTAGAGATAAGTAATTATTATGGTAGTTGGCTTCTGGATGAATGTTTGAAGTTAAGAGAAAAATCTTCATTGAGTAAGAAGGCGTTTGTAGGTTTCGTTTGTATTCTCTAACCTTTTCGAGTGCTTTTAATGGGGTTTGATAAACTTCGCTATTAAACTTTAGACGATCAGAAGAATTCGATAACTGGCAATTCAAGGCGTCATAATGTTTGAGGGCATTGTTGAGCATAAAACTATTGTTAGCCAAGTGCTGACGGTATTTTTCTTTCCATAGCTCTGCAGTAAAACCACATTTATTAATAGCTATGAGTGCGAGTTCTACCTTATGCAGCGATGTTATCACTTGCTCTTCGACTTCCTCATAGAAGGACTTGTTGTGCTCAAATGCAAGCTCTTTGTTTTTATCTTCGTCGAACACTAGCTTGTTGTTGGATATTGAGAGAGAAGGGCAGTCAAAGCAATTAAAGCCAACTATAATCTTTGTTTGTAATTTCTCTGCCGAAGTTTCGTCGGTCTGATAATTATCGAATGCTAATTGAATATTTTTTGTTGTAGAAGAAGATAGCTCGGCTCCATATATGGATAAGTGATTCTTAGGTTTCTGGTGCCAATATTTTAGCTTACTCAAGCTATCGGTTAACGCTTGAATCCCTTCGTTCAACTCTACGTAATGGTGTACGGACTCTTCCCATTTCAAGGTCAGGCTTTGTTTAAATTCGTATTCTGCTAGCTTCGAGTTGAGTTGAAGACTTTGTTCTTCTAAGTGCTCTTGTGTTTTACTGATGTCGATAGACTTTTGCGCCAGCATAATGGCAATGATTGCTCCTGCCGCTGTAATTGGAAGCCCAAGTAGGAGGTTCCACAGTCCAGTTATACTGGATAATTTCTCCTCTATTGTTGCCGTCGAATAGGAGCTACTAATATAAAGAGTAAATAAAACAGCTATCACTGAAACCAAAAAGAACAGTGAAAAACCTCGGAACAGATTGTTGGTTATCTTTCTATTACTAGCCATAGCTCTACTTTTCCAATATCTAAGATATCTATTTATTGTTTGACCTACCTTAGAAAGAAAGCGTAATGATATAAATTGCGGCGCATTTCACTAAATGCTAGTTATGGCTTGAGCATTGGCCGTCAGGAGAGTGATTCAAAAAGTACTAACCACTAATTAGGAGTCTTTCCTAAAGATGTGTTTTCGATGATACTGCAAAAAATGATCATGCTGGGGCAAGCACCAACGAAGCTTCATGGTGGGTGAAATATTCAGTTTTTCGACGTCATTTGATGTTAATTGTGGTGATAACATAATCAGACCATCACGATCAAAAGATATGTAGCCTTTATCAAAAGCAGTATCTAAGTTTGGGGTAAGCAATAATCCATTTGTCATATCTATCGCTTCGGATGCGGAGCAGTCACGCCAAGGTTTGATGTGGGATGCAACAAGAAAATCCGTGTTATCGAATCCTGTCACCGAACAACTTGTCCAATGATGAATGAGCTGATCTCGAAATAGTCCTTGCCCGATCCGTGCTTGAATGGTTGTCTCTCTATCTTTTTCTGACAAAGTATCGAGCTGAGTCTGCATCATTTCTAAATCTGTTATTACGTTGTTTGGAGCGATAGGAGTGACCCATTTTAACTCTTCTAGAGCTTCTGCCACCTGATCTTTTAATACCCACGTGAAGTGACCATTGATACTTGTTTCATCAGCCGCTGTACAAATGGTATATGTCCAAATAGGTACTCCATTTTTTTGCTGTTCAGGTGTGTGCTGGAGGATAAGGCTTAGCTCATGAGCAAAGCTGCCGTACTGCTCATTACCCGTCATGTAATTTTCGTACCCTGCAGCTTTAGCTAATTGAATAGCTGTTATTTTCCTGTCTTCGGCTCGATAGTTTGCCTTCAGCATTTTAATACCGTTCTGTATTTTTTTTGAGGAGCTTGTAGAAAGCTCCTTAAGCGCTTGTGCAATTCTTGTTGAGTTGTGTGTCATGGTCGACCTCTTTGTTTTATTCGTTATCGATATCATGGTCAATGCCCCCCCCCCTAAATTGGATGATTTATCAACATGGCCTGTAGAGTCATTTGAGATACTCATTGGGGTCTATATAGAGGTTAGTATGCTTGTCCTCATTAGCTTAGAAAATGACAGGTTTTATGACATCAGCGAGGGCGACCGGGAGAAGGGTGAGTGAGTTAGTGTGTTCTTATTGAAAGTGATACCAAAAAGTCGGGTTCTAATTGCTAGCACAGACAGGTAATGTTCCATCTAGAACATCACCAATCTTATCGGATTGTCTCGAACGAACCTTGATTTATATAGGTAGACTTTCGTCAAAGTGAGCAGTCAATTGATAGGCTTCTGGTTGTTCTTTTAGCAGCTTTTGGTCTTGTATGACGCTCATACGTCGCAAGTAATAATTGACTAAAGCTCCACGAGTTACTATTTCCATCTTCTTGTTTTTCATAGCGTAGTCGTCAGCAACAACAACTTGTTGTTGCTCAGACAAGTAAGGATTAGGTGTAATCGTTAACTTAACTTGATGGTTCCAGTTGTCATCATGTTCTCGCATTTTTGGTGACTTATCCATTAAGTCAGGTTCGTTCCTAAAGCGACTTAACACGAAATCTCGAAATTCATTTTTCTCTTCACAATATGCTCTTACATGCCACCTGATCCCATCATAGACTAAGCTGTGAGGCGCAATAATTCGACCTCGAACCTCAGGTGTAGAGAGCGATACATAGTCAATATCGACGCGAAGGTTAGCCCTTGCTGCCGCAATTAATCCTCGAACAATGCTTGGTGATATAGCCCTTTCAGGAACGTTCAATACGGTCGATTGAGCTTCCCCCCAATTAAAGAACTCGAAGGTCTCTTCTTGGTTATATTGCTGATGAAGCATAAGTAGATACTCATGAGCAGTGCCTTGAGTAAATAAAGGCTTAAAGTTGTCTGCTGGCCTATAGCCTTTAATTGTTCTATCCAGTATCAATTGACCTTGGTCAGTTAAGCTAATGTACTTGTTGATATCCCTGGAAGCTTGTTGTCTCCCTATGTGAAAAGCATCACATAGGTGATTTGTCGTCAGTCGACCCTCCCAAAGAGCAATTATCTCAATTAGTCGAAATCGTACTTGTTGGTCCCATTTGATATCTGCTTGATTCATGTTCGTGCTCATAAATGTTACATGTTGATGTATACAGTATATACATGTAGCAAAAAAGTACATATATTTATTGTGGATATTGACAAGGGCAGGAAAAGTCAGGAATCTTTACTGTGAGAGAGTCGATGGTATTGAAAGCTGTAACCTGATTTGGTGGCCACAAATTCAAACTGGTTGATTTTCAGTCAAGAAAAACAACATAACTCGAGATAGATACGATGATGTATGCCGGATTGACCAAAGTTATCGCAATAAATTCTTATCAGAAAAACAAGATGTTTTCTGAGTATTCTTTTGACGCTCCCACTCAGATCACTGGCGGTAACGGAGAAGGCAAAACATCACTTTTAAGGCTCATTCCGTTTTTTTATGGGGCGACTGGCACGCAGATCGTCAGGAAATCGAATGTCAATAAGCCCTTTGCCGAATGGTATTTACCACACAACAACAGTTATATTGTTTTCGAGTACATTACTGCTCGTGGTCAAGTTGCTCATGTCATTTGTTATCGAAACCTTAGTACTAAAGGTGGCATTGTTTACCTTTTCGTTAAAGGTCAGTTTGAGCAGTCAGTGATCATTAAACAAGACAGCGAAGATAAGCCTTACGCTATCGGCTGTACAAAGCTGGCCGGGGAGCTGAACGCTAACGGCTTAGAATACGAGTCGCGTATTACTAGCGTCAAAGAGTACCGCGAAATTATCCAAAATATTAATGCAGGGAATTTGAGCAATCAGTTCCTGAGCTACTCTTTGTGCTCTGGTCGTCATGATGTCCGTCACATTGAAAAAATCACAGCGGCGTTGATTCAAGGTGAATTCAATATGGCCGACACAAAGGCGCTTTTCCTGGATATCCTCGAGCAAGGAAATAGCACATTAGAGTTTGGTGTGGATGCAAACAGAATTGAACAATGGTGTGATGACTACAACGGCCTAACAGCGTTCCTAGCCAAAAAAGAAGCGTTCATTGAAGCTATTGCGAACAATAAGCAGATTGCCTATCTAACCACTCAGCTCGCCAATGCCTTAACAATCATTCGTGAAGCCTCTGAAAGCCTTGATGAATCTCTTAAGAAAACCGAAATCGAGCGCTCAGATTTTCTTGAAAACAGTGACAAGCAGATTGGCGAAATTAATCAAGATAAGCTTGATAAAGAGGTTCAAAAGAGCGCTCTTCAACGCTCTATCACAAGTATTAACTCTGAGATCGAAGTACATCACAGCAAGCTTATAACATACGAAAATAGTGGTTATCCAGAACTGTCCGTTAAGCTAAAGCAATTGCCAGAAATGGAAGACAGGGTGGCACAACAAAGACAAAGTTACGCCGATCTTGAAACTAAGGTAAATGATGCGAAAGCAAAGTATGAGAAAGACAAACAAAACCTTGTTAGTAAGTTCAATAAAGAAAAGTCTGACCTAACAGAGCAAAAACTTGATGCCGAGAAAGAGTGCAAGGTTAAAAAAGACAAGATAGACGATGTATATCAGCCACAGTTAAAGGAACTGACCCAAACCCATACGATTTTTACAGCGGATAAATCTCAGGCTCTTATGGAGCATAGGGCTGAACTCGCTACTCAAAAGCAGCGACTAAAGAACCCAGATATTGATGAGTTTCTCATTGAGCAGAGAGAGCAGTTGGAGTCTGAGAAGGACAGATTACAAGAACAAGTAGACACGTTAAAACACACGACAACTTTGAGTGAGAAGGAAGGAGTCAACTTACAAACTAAACGTGAAAAACTACTCGAAAGATTAGAGGCCACTCGTCGAAATATGCGCGATGCCGAAACCAGGCTAAAAGTAGTCAGTAACCGATTAGACCCAGATTCAGGAACCTTGTTCTCGTTCCTGGAGGCTAATCGACAGGGGTGGCAAAGCTCTCCACTTGGTCGTGTTCTCACCGATGAGCTTTTGATGGACACGACACTCACACCATCAATGACTGAAGATTCAGGTTCAATGTACGATTTATATATCGATACGAGCAACCTAGCAGATTGTAGTGTCACCAACAAAGCTGATGTGGAAGAGCAGGCTCACTTGATGGACCGTATCGTTGAGCTTGAAGACGCAGAGGCTGATTTCAATAAGCAAATTTTGAAAAATGATTTTGCTGTTAAGCAGTCAACGCTTGAGTTATCACGATTACGCAATGAACTGCGAAACGCTGAGGGTGACCTATCACAAACTAAGGTTAACCTTAAAAACAAGAAAATAGAGATTGCCCGTGCAAAAGAGGGCTTAGTCGAAAAAATTAATATAAACATCAAATCGATTGAGAAAGCTATAGCCCTGATTGATAGGGAAATCTCAGTAACGCTTGAACGTTTTGAAGAAGCAAAATTAGAGCTAAACAACGACAGGCTTACTCAAATTAGCAATGTTGAATCATCACTTGATCTCACGATCGGAGCTATAGATGAACTACTGGAAAAAAGTACTCTGACGTTGGGCGAGAACAAACAGCGCATCAAAACGGAGTATGAACAGCGGTTGAGTGATCAAGGTATTAGCGGTGAAATCTATCAACGCTACAAAGAAGAAATTGAATTGCTTGATAATGAGATCAAAAACTTAAAAGTGAAGTCTCATAAAATCAAAGAATACGAGATATGGCTTGCTGTTTATGAAGTGGATGATCCTAAGAGACGTGACGATCGAAATACTAAGGTCAAAGAACTTGAAACGGTGCATCAAGAGTTTGAATCTTTTGAAACTAAACTGAAAGAGTTGAGAGCCAAAGCTCATCGAACCAAAAAAGAGTTTGATGAGAAGCTCTCTATCTTGAGAAACCACAAACAGCGAGCTGACAGTGCAATCTCTCGCCTAACTAACTATGTGATGTTTGAGGTCGAAGAAGGCAGCCAAGAAGCGCTCGATTATAACGGCGATTTAAATTCACTCTTGAGCTATGTAGAGAGCAAACTCCCGGAGTTAGAGAGGCTTACTAAGCTACGTAAAAAAGATATACAACAGATGGAAACTATCACTCTCAACCTTGGTGACGGGGAGCTGTATCGTTTCTGGAATGAAAGCAGCCGAAACGCCATTACAGAGGATATTGTTGCTAGTGACTCTAAGCGAATAGATATTCTAGAAATCATCATGAATGACATTATTCCTCAGGTGACCAGCATAACAATTGAAAGCGCGGTCAACATGGGGCGCATGCTCGTTGACTTCAAGCATCGGCTACTCGGCTTCGACCGTGACATTAAGAAACTTGGTCGTAATATCTCTGAACAAGTAAAGCTCAATAACACGTTCTCGGTGGTTGGTTCTATTGACATTAACGTTGAAAGTTCACTTTCCAAACTACAAGGTTGGCAAGATATTATTAACTTCTCTGAGATTTACGAAGAGTGGGATAAAACGGGATCTGCTGAGCTACCAACCAAAGAGTTTTTCAACGCTTTAAGCACACTGACATACCATATTAGTGCCGAGAAAGTTAAAAAGCCTACTGAGCTGTTTGACATCAAATTTGAAGTCATCGAGAACAACCAGCGTAAAACGGCCAAAACAGATAAAGATATGCGTGATTTGGCCAGTAATGGTACGAACTTGCTCATTCAATCCATGTTGTATTTAGCACTTCTGACACAACAACGTGGAGCAAGTCGACTATCAATAACTTACCCAACCGATGAGATTGGTAAGCTGACGGCAGAAAACCAAGCCAAACTGCTCAAAATGATGGGGGCACACAACTTCAATGTTATCGCGGCTCAACCCGATGGCAATAATCGTACGGCCAACTTATTTAAGTATCTGTATCACTTAACGCCTTACAAGAACATTTTCAACAAACCTAAAGTAAGCAAACTTGCGTTAGCTAAAGCCGCTGAAACTAGCACAGGAGTAGAAGCATGAAGCCAGTATCACAAGTCTTAGAATCTCTACTTAGTGGTAGCTTTATCTGCCCAGCAACGGATCGTGAAGCTTACAAGACGCTTAAAGAGGATCGTACACGCCGAGAAATCAATCAAGCGTTGACTCTTATGGGGCGCGAGCTCCAATGTACGAGCAGAACCAGCGCCTATTATGTTACCTATAAAAGTATCGACGACCACAATCGTCGTCAGGTGACCGCGTTGATGAGTAATGTACACGGTATCATTCGACCTGTGGTTAAGTTCGTAGCGACAGTCAGTGAGGCTGCTCAAGTTGAAGCTGTGATGGTTGGTGGTGATGAGTTAAATGTGCCTGTGCTGAGTGCGCAAATCCAATCGTCTCCTAGCTTGATGGAGAAACTCGATAGTATTTATCGACTTCCAAAAGTGAGTCGGAAAAAAGTGCGTGACAGTGCAGCGGATAAACTCAATGTAGTTGTCGAATTTCTGGTTAAAGAAGGGGTGGCTCATTTAGTAAACAAAGAGCGCCAACTCTATGTGATGACGGGAAAATTAGACTTTGTCTACGAGGTGCTCGATTTCATCGATACGCATGAAAAGATCGTTGAGACAGTTAACAAAGCAAACGAGAACCAAGGGGAGTTCGACTTTTGATGAGCCCTCAAAACAATGGGAAACATGGTGGTGTTAACCACATGCTTCGCTTAATCAGCCAAGCAAAGGACACATTAACGCATGTTTTTGAAAATGGCACGATACGTGAGACTCATGAAAACGCCAATGACCTACGTAAATTAAAAGAAGCCCGTGTTGTTATCGTGACAAGCCGCGGCTACCGCGTGCACCCTAAGATGGAAGCATTGATGAACTACTTCCTTGAAACGGAAGCGAGTTCATTTCTTGGGACTCAACATGCTGAGCGCATTCCAGAAATTCAGAGCTTAGCGCAAGAATACCTGGAAGCTAAATTAAATGGCAAAAGAGAACAAGAGGCGGATAGGTTTAATAGCCTTGAAGGTGTGGTTTATGAAATCACAATGGACTTGCAAGAGTCTTGTCGTCGCTTAAGAAACCGTATCAGTTATGATTTTGGCTATGGCCATACGCTCGCTCAAAAACAAAAAGAGAACCAAGTTGCTATAGAGCAAGCTGAAAAGCTTGTTACTGGCATGAAAGCTTTCTCTTTTAAGTTGTTGAGTGAAATGGCTGGAGATAACTCAGAGCTCAACACCTTGTTTTGTGCTGAAATGCACAGTGCGATTCGTAGTTGCCAACAAGAGCTCGGATCTATCCTAATTCAACTCCGAGCTTTGATGCTGAAGTATCGTAACCGCGAACGCGATAAGGACCTGATCAATGCCTTTGATCGGTTTATTGATCAAGAGCCACACTGGACACCAAGTGACGATTTGATTTTGCCTGATGAGGTAGCAAAGCACGATGGTATACCGATGTTTTGGCTTTCAGAGCCGTTACAATTTGCGCATCACCCAAATCCTGATGATATGGACCAAGAGCCGGAATTGGCTGATATTGTTGAAAAAATTACGGCACAGCCTGCAGAACAAGAAGAGCTTCCGGTTGTTGAAGAAGCTGAGCGACGAGAATTGACTCTTGATGTTGAAATACAAGAGCTGATTGAAGCGGACATTGATTCTCATTGCGATACCTTTTTTGCTGAAGCCTTTATTGGTAAGGGAAAAACCAGCATTTCCGCTTTGGAGTATTACGAGCAAATCAATAGTGACTTACCGGAAGATCTTGACCAGCTCACTTGCGCTAAAGACGTGTGGCTATTTAGCGTGCTTAATTTCCATAGTTCAATGCTTCCCGAAGATAGCAAAGGCTTTACCGTTGAGCCTATCGGGTCTTATACCTATTTAGCAAAAGGTAGCAATATAGGTTACGGCAACCTTCACTTAGAAGATGTGTCTATAGCGAGGAAACTGTGAGTAGAATTATTGATGATATAACGGGTAGTGATTTATATCGGTTAAAGCAACTCTTCTCTCCTGCGAAGGTTAATGAAGGTGCCAGTGTAGCGCTGAGTGGCGTGTTTGATACTTTTCATCGCGACTTTAGTGTTGGGAGCGCCAGAGGAGAACATTTGCAGCTGACGCCTAGAGATATACGTCAAATTAGGAAGGTGATTAAAGATCAATCTGGTTTTGATCTTTTAACTGATCCCATCCCTAATTCTCGAACGGATATGGCTCAGTTCTTTCCTAACGAGAAGTTAAGCTCAAGCCCTGTCAAAGACAAGGTCATTAAAGTTTATGGGATTTTGTCCACGAACATAAATGGTAAATCATATGACTTACAAGAGGGCATGAACATTGAGGTAGCTCTAAGTCATTTGACGAGCATTGAGCACAGCCAAGTTGTGATTGTTGAAAACTATGAAGCATTTTCTAAGTTTAGATTAGTACAAACCGACATAGGATCTAATCCTCTTATTGTTTACCGAGGAGATAAGGACACGGGAGTAATATCAAAAGAAATTGCGTTGGCTTTTCCAGGCGTAGAGCTTATAGCTTGGTTTGATACCGATCCTAAAGGTATCTCTTTAGCTTTATCATCGGGAGCGACTTATATGCTGCTACCTAATTTATCAACAGATACTCTCAAAGAACATGGCCGCTCAGAGCTATTTGCGGACCAATACCAAGACTGGGAGCGAGTCTCAAAAATTATCCCCCCTAAGTTAGAGTCCATAATGTCTGAACTGGAAAAAGGGATAACCCAAGAGTCAATCATGGCAAATCAAATAGCCGTAAGGTTACATCAAATTTTGTCACGTAAATGTCGAGCTCCCCTGTAAGTGCGGAGATAGGTATGTTTACCTTGGGGTAATCAATCAAATGTTGTAAAGCTCATGCAGAGTGCCTACAAGGCAGTTAGGTAATACTAATCTAGCCACTGAATTATTTATAAAGATTAAACGAATTTTGTGGCTTTTTTAAAATGCTCGATCATTGGGATATTTCCTTATCTTAAGGTACGTAAAAAGCGCCTAAAATCGGAGCTTTATCAATTCAACTCATTCAATTTCATATATAATCGCCCTCAATAGTCTGCGCTTGAAAGCAGAGTCCTACATTATTCGAGTAATTAACAACATGGCAAAAGCACCCGCTAACAAGAAACCCGCCTCAAAAGCTAAGCCTGCGTCAAAAGCTAAAAAAGCGACCAAAGGCTTTGAAGAGACCCTTTGGGATACCGCTAATCAGTTGCGTGGCAGTGTTGAGTCATCTGAATACAAACACGTGGTGTTAAGCCTTGTGTTCTTAAAGTTCATCAGCGACAAGTTTGAAGCACGCCGTCAGAAGATGATAGACGACGGGCAAGAAGCGTTTGTTGAGATGAAAGAGTTCTACCAACAAGACAACATCTTCTTTTTACCAGAAGATGCGCGTTGGTCATTTGTTAAAGCGCGCGCTAAGCAAGATGATATCGCTATCATCATCGATACCGCTTTATCGACTATCGAAAAAAACAACCCTAGCTTAAAAGACGCTTTGCCAGACAACTACTTCTCGCGCCAAGGTCTGGAAGTGAAAAAGCTGGCGTCACTTATCGACAGCATCGAAAACATCGACACGCTGGCAAACGAATGTGACATGAGCGAAGAAGACTTAGTGGGTCGTGTTTACGAATACTTCTTAGGTAAGTTTGCAGCAACCGAAGGCAAGGGTGGTGGCGAGTTCTACACGCCTAAGTCAGTGGTAACACTGTTAGCTGAAATGCTAGAACCTTTCCAAGGTAAGATCTACGACCCGGCTTGTGGCTCGGGCGGTATGTTTGTTCAGTCTTTAAAATTCATTAAAGAGCACGAAGGGCGCACCAAAGATATTGCTATTTATGGTCAAGAGTTGACCTCGACCACTTATAAACTGGCGAAGATGAACTTAGCCATTCGCGGTTTATCTGGCAACTTAGGTGAACGTGCAGCCGATACCTTTTTTGCTGACCAGCATAAAGACTTAAAAGCTGATTACATCATGGCTAACCCACCGTTTAACCTTAAAGGTTGGCGTAATGAGGCCGAGCTAACCGATGATGCGCGCTTTGCTGGCTATCGTACACCGCCAACAGGTAATGCCAACTATGGTTGGATTTTGCACATGCTCTCGAAGCTAAGTGAAACAGGCACGGCAGGCTTTGTATTGGCGAACGGCTCTATGAGTTCAAATACCTCAGGTGAAGGGGAGATCCGCCAGCAACTTATCGAGAACGATCGCGTTGAATGTATGATCGCTTTGCCGGGGCAGTTGTTCTTTACTACGCAGATCCCAGTGTGCATCTGGTTTATCACAAAAGACAAAACCGAGAACACAACCAAAGGTTTCCGTAACCGCCAAAGAGAGACGCTGTTCATTGATGCTCGTGAAATGGGCACCATGATTAGCCGTACCAACAAAGAGCTCACAAAAGACGACATCGCTCTGATTGCAGACACTTACCACGCCTGGCGCTGTGATGAAGCAGAACTTAAAGCGCGCATTGAGCGTGGTGATGGCAAAGTTGAGAAGTATGAAGATAAAGCAGGCTTTAGCAAATCAGCGACGATTACTGATATCAAGGCTAATGACTTTGTACTGACTCCGGGCCGCTATGTAGGTGCAGCTGATGTGGAAGATGACGGCATTCCGTTTGAAACCAAGATGAGCGAGCTTTCACAAACCCTATACAGCCAAATGAACCAATCTCAAGAGTTGGATAAAGCGATTCGCCAGAATTTGGAGGCGCTGGGTTATGGGGAGTAATTGGCCAAGAGTCAAAGTTTCAGATATATGCGAATTAATTGTTGATTGTGTAAACAAGACTGCCCCTGTTTCACCTGTGCCTACGCTTTACAAAATGATTCGCACACCGAACATCAAAAACGGGCGAGTTTCAACCGACGACTGCCGTTGTGTAGATGCTGACACATTCGCTAAATGGACGAGACGAGCAACTGTCGAGCGCAATGACGTTTTGCTTACACGTGAAGCACCACTAGGTGAGGTGGGTATTGTTAACTCATCAGAGCAATTATTCTTGGGACAAAGGATAATGCAATATCGAGCAGATGAAACAAAGCTTGATCCGCACTTCCTCCTGTACTCATTTTTGTCGCCAGATTTACAGCATCAGTTTTCTATGCACGAAGGGTCTGGGTCAGTGGTCAGCCATATTCGTGTCGGGGATTGCTCGAAATTCGAATTGAACTTACCGTCTTTGGATACGCAAAAACGTATCTCGGAGATATTGCGTAACGTAGACAAAAAAATCACACTCAACAACCAAATCAACCAAACCCTAGAGAAAATGGCACAAACGCTGTTTAAGTCTTGGTTTGTCGACTTCGACCCTGTAAAAGCCAAAATGAATGGTGAACAGCCAAAAGGGATGGATACTGCTACTGCCTCGCTTTTTCCAGAAAAGCTCGTTGAGTCTGAGTTGGGTTTGATTCCAGAAGGTTGGGATGCGGTTCAAGTTGGTGACATCGTACAACGATTAAAACCAAAGAAACGCTATACCAAGAAGCAAGTTGAGCCTTATGGTAAAACGCCTGTTTATGAACAAGGCGCAAGTATTTTGCTAGGTTTTCATAACGATGACGCAGGCTTTGATGCTTCTCCAGAAGACCCTGTTTTCATTTTTGGTGACCACACCTGTATCACACACTTATCTTGTTCAAAGTTCGATATATCCTCGAATGTAATTCCTCTTAAGGGTAGCGTTAGACCAACGATTTGGACTTACTATGCGATCCAAGGAAAGCAAGAGTTTCAAGAGTATCGACGTCATTGGTCTGAGTTTATTATCAAAGATGTTGTGCTACCTCCGGTGGAATTAGCGGAGAAGTATGCTGAATTAGTAACAACTAAATACTTGATGATGGAGTCGCTGAAACGTCAGTCTAAAGAGCTAGAGCAGCTACGAGATACCTTGCTTCCTAAATTGCTTTCCGGCGAAATCGACTTAGAAAGCGTGCAAGTAGAACAAGTTAAAGAACTGGCAGAGTAACCTTTCGTCATTCCAGAAAGTGAGGGACGAACTTATCAGGAATCTCGTTTTTGACGGTGGTGAAAAGCGAGATCTCAGATACCTCGCGCCTCGGTTCTGAGATAACGAAGGTGGGAATTAGATGAATCCGAAATAGAACAAAGCAAAGCGTAGGTGGAACCATAATATAATGAACGCAACTAATACTCGTGAAATCGACATTTCTGAATTGACGACACTGTGTGAAACAAGCACTTTGCAAAAAGGCATCTTGCTTTCACGCAGTGGTGCAGTACGCAAGCTTAACCTTGTTGGCAACACCGCGACCGCACAGGTCAAAGGCAGCCTCAATTATCAAGTGAGCCTCGATTTCACTGGCGATCTGGTTGGCACTTGTACTTGCCCTGCGGCGCAATATCAAATGTTGTGCAAGCACGGCGTGGCGGTTGCCCTTTGCCTACAAGACCAAGAACAAGCTTTAAACCAAAGTAGTGAACGAGATACCATAAAAAATCACCTGCAAAGCCTTGGTGAAGAGGCCATGGTAGAGATGCTACTCGAATACCTAGAAGAAGATGAGTACACATGGAATGCACTGCTGACAAAAATTGAAATACGCGAAAAGCCAGCCGTATATGGCGAGCTGAAAAAGTTGGTTACCCAAGCCTTACCGCGAGAACAGCTCTGGGATTGGCGAGAAAGCCATGATTATTTCAACTCAGCAGAAATTCAATTGAACATGATCATTGAATCAATGCAAAGCCTTAACGCCGATCATCAATGGAAATTAATCAACTACCTTGTTGAACGGTTGAATAAGGTGCTAGAGCAAATTGATGACTCCAATGGCGATCGTTATGGCATTGAAAGCATGATTAACGAACACATGCCAAAGACGCTGGCAAAGCTTAATTGGAGTGAGCAAGAGAAAGCGCAGTGGATGTTTGAGCGTTTGACCCATTACGAATTTGACGTATTTCCTTCGATTGAAGAGAGTTTTGGAGCGATTTGGCAATCTAACACCCACTTTCTAACCTTATGCCGCCAAGCGATAGATCAAGCATCGCAAGATGAGAGTAGCTGGAACTTACGCTCATGGGCAGTTCCGTTAATGAAACACAGCTCCGATTGGCGTGAAGTGGCGGAAATTAAACAAAAAATAGCACGAACGTGTCGAGATTATCTTGAAGTTGTTGATATGTTCATTGATGAGCAAGAGCCGTTAGAAGCTGAGTTTTGGTTAGCTAAGGCGAAAAAAATGGCGAGTGATTATGAACTTCGTGCGTGCGAACAAGCTCAATTCCGTCTTTATGTTGAACTAGGTGAAATCCATTCTGCATGGGTATTAGCTAACCGTTTGTTAGAACAATCACCAAGCTTTCAATATTATCAACAGTTAGCGAAGTTTAAAGCCAATTACCAAATTGATGATGTTGAATTTTTCTCCCGCACTGAACTGCTACTTGCCAATGCCTATCAACAACCAGACCGCTATAATCAAGCTTCTGATCGTACGGATGCCTTGGTTCTGTTCTATATCGATAACCAGCAATTAGACAAAGCGTGCGAATGGGTTGCCGAACATAAAATATCAATACAAGGACTTATTTCGCTTGCCGATCATATTGTGGATGATAAACCTGAAAATACGCTGGATTATTATCTGCGAGCAGTCTCATCTTATATCGAACAGACCAATAATACGGCTTACGATCAAGCTTTAGAGTTACTTCGACGTTTAGAGAATATGCTGAAATCGCATCCTACTCAATTGGCGACATTTTATAGTCAGGTGGCGCAACTCGCTACCACGTACAAGCGTAAGCGTAATATGTTCGCTTTAATTCAGAAATATTATTCAAAATATATCTGATTCTGCGGAGGTGACAAGATCTGCGGTGTTGAGAAAATGGAACAAAGCCCGAAACCGAGTTACTACAAAACAAATTTAAATAACTCAATTTAGAAAACAACAAACAACGTCAAACAGCAGTAGGAAAAGGCGATGAGCTTAAAATTTACTGAAGCCAAACTCGAACAGGCCATTATTGAGCTATTGGGTGAGCAAGGCTACCCACACGTAGTGGGTGAACAAATAGCGCGTGAAGACAAAGAACAAGTACTCATCTTAGATGACTTACGCCGCTACCTTGCCAAGCAGTACCGAGGCGATGCTATAACCGAGAGCGAAATTGACACCATTGTTCGTATGATCTCAACGTTGCCTGCCAGTGATTTATACCATAGCAATAAAACCTTCTGCCAATGGCTAACCAATGGCTTTCTGTTTAAGCGTGAAGATCGCTCAAAGAAAGACCTCTATATTGAGTTAATCGACACAAGACATTTGGCACAAGCCTTACGCTTGATGTTTGTCCCGTTGCTAGAGAATAAATCTAAATCAGATAATACTGATAGAGAAGTTGCAGAGGGTAATGTTAGTTACTTAGAAACATATCGCCTAGACCCGACTGATACCAATATCTATAAAATCGTTAACCAGCTAGAGATTGAAGGTGTCGATGAACAAGTTCGAATCCCTGATGGCATCCTTTATGTGAACGGCTTACCGCTGGTGGTGTTTGAATTCAAAAGTGCCGTGCGAGAGAAAGACGCGACCATCTTTGATGCATGGAAGCAAATTTGCGTTCGTTATCGCCGTGATATTCCCAAGCTGTTCGTCTACAACGCGATGTGTATTATCAGCGATGGCGTGAACAACAAAATGGGTAACCTGTTTGCGCCGTATGAGTTTTTTTACGCGTGGCGCAAAGTAACGGGCAACGAGTCTACCGAAAAAGAGGGTATTAATTCCCTCTACACCATGATTGCCGGGTTGTTTAACCAAACTCGATTACTTGATGTAGTGAAGAACTTTGTCTTCTTCCCTGATACCTCTAAGAAAGAGATAAAAGTCTGTTGTCGTTACCCGCAGTACTACGCAGCGCGTAAGCTTTACTACAACATAGACAAAGAACGTAAGCCATACGGTAGTGGTAAAGGCGGTACTTACTTTGGTGCAACAGGGTGTGGTAAGAGCTTTACCATGCAGTTTCTATCTCGCCTATTGATGAAAAGCATCGATTTTGAAAGCCCGACCATTGTACTTATTACCGACCGTAACGATCTCGATGATCAGCTTTCTAAACAGTTCTGTAATGCCTCTGATTACATTGGTGATGAGATGGTTGTGCCAGTTAAAAGCCGTCAAGATTTAAGAGACAAGCTGCAAGGCATCAAGAGTGGTGGTGTGTTCCTGACTACCATTCATAAGTTCACCGAAGACATCGAATTGCTTTCAGAGCGTACAAACATCATCTGTATTTCTGATGAAGCGCACCGTTCACAGGTCAACCTCGATAAGAAAGTGGTGATCAAATATCAAGATGGTGTAGCCGTCGATGTGAAAGAGACATACGGCTTTGCTAAGTATCTGCACGATTCTCTTCCAAGCGCGACTTACGTTGGTTTCACCGGAACGCCGATCGATGCCACCCTTGATGTATTCGGTGATGCAGTAGACAGCTACACCATGACAGAATCTGTTAATGATGAAATTACGGTTCGTATTGTTTATGAAGGCCGAGCAGCCAAAGTCATTCTTGATAACAGTAAGCTTGAAGAGGTAGAGAAATACTACCAAGCGTGCGCAGAAGCGGGCACTAATGAACATCAGATAGAAGAGAGCAAGAAAGCTTCTGCCAATATGAACGCGATTCTTGGTGACCCTGATCGTATTGAAGCTTTGGCGAAAGACTTTGTTGAACATTATGAAGGGCGAGTTAAAGAAGGTTCTACGATAAAGGGCAAGGCGATGTTTGTCTGTGCGAGTCGTGAAATCGCATTTGATTTCTATAAGCAAGTCAAAATCTTAAAGCCAGAATGGTTCGAGGAAAAGCTATCGATTGATGGCGTCGAGCTGACTGAAAAAGAGAAAGAAGAGTTAAAGCCGCTTGCGATGGTGCAAATGGTGATGACGCGCGGTAAAGACGATGACCCTGATCAGTACAGCCTACTAGGGACGAAGGAATATAGAAAATCACTCGACCAGCAGTTTAAGAGTCCTAAGTCGAATTTCAAAATAGCCATTGTAGTCGACATGTGGCTAACAGGTTTTGACGTTCCTGAATTGGATACTATCTACATCGATAAGCCGTTGCAGAAACACAACCTGATTCAAACTATCTCACGTGTTAACCGAAAGTTTGAAGGCAAGGCGAAAGGGCTGGTTGTCGATTACATTGGTATCAAGTCGCGAATGAATCAAGCCTTAGCGATGTATTCAAAGGCTGATGAGACTAACTTTGAAGATATTCGTTTTTCCGTTATTGAGGTGAAGAACCACCTCGATTTATTAAGACAGATGTTCCACAAGTTCGATACGTCCGGTTATTACACAGGAGAGCCGTGTAAGCAGCTAGAGTGTCTTAATCAGTCGGCAGAATACATTCTTCAAACCAAGAAAGGCGAAACCCGATTCATGGCTTTAGTCGGCCGTATGAAGGCGGCTTATGATGTTTGTTGTGGTAGTGAATTGTTATCTCAGCAAGAGCGCGACCAAATCCACTTCTATATTGCTGTTCGTTCTATCATCTTTAAATTAACCAAAGGTGATGCACCAGACACGGCACAAATGAATAAGCGTGTTCGTGAGTTAGTGGCAGAAGCCCTCCGTGCCGATGGAGTAGAAGAGATCTTTACCATTGGTGATGAACACGCAGAAGCCATTGATATATTTGATGAAGACTACTTGGCTCGTATCAACAAGATTAAGTTGCCTAACACCAAGATTCAGTTGCTTCAAAAGCTACTAGAGAAGGCGATAAGTGACTTTAAAAAGGTCAACCAGCTACAAGGGATGAACTTCTCTAAGCGCTTCCAATCGCTGGTGGAGCAGTACAACGAACGTCGTGAAAATGATGTGTTGAATGGTGAGGAGTTCGATACCTTCTCTCAAGAAATGACCGATATTATCTTTGATATCGTGAAAGAAATGGGCTCGTTTGAAGACCTAGGCATCGATCTAGAAGAGAAAGCGTTCCTCGATATCTTGAACCACATGCGTAAGAAATACGATTTCACTTACGACGATGACAAGATGCTCGAACTGGCGAAGGAGATGAAAACCACAGTAGACAATGTCGCCCAATATCCAGACTGGGCAGGGCGCGATGATATCAAAGCCAAGTTGAAAGTGGATTTAATCTTACTGCTACACAAATATGGCTTCCCACCAGTAGCCAATGATGATGTTTACAAAGGCGTGCTAGAGCAGGCTGAGAATTATAAGAAGAATAGTTAGGGGCAAGTGAATATGGTTAAAAAAATAGAAGTAGTAGCGGCCATTATTCAACATGAAGATAAAACTTTGTGTGTTCAGCGCGGTCCTTCAAAGTTAGCTTATATCCATGAGAAGTTTGAATTTCCCGGCGGGAAAGTGGAAGTAGGTGAGCAGAGAGAAGAAGCCATTAAAAGAGAGTTGAATGAAGAGCTGCATCTGAATATCGAACATGTAGATTATTTCATGACGGTTGAGCATGCTTACCCTGACTTTCATATCACGATGCACGCTTATTTATGTCCTGTCGAAAACCGAAAGATAGTACTTACTGAGCATATTCAAGCATTGTGGTTAAATCTCGATGAACTAACTTCTTTAGATTGGGCTGCAGCTGATGTTCCCATCGTTGCAAAGTTGCAAGCAAACTGAAGAGGACCGTGAATGACTTATTGCTATGCAAATAGGATTGATGTCTTTCTTCAAGAACAAGAAGAAAACTGGTTGGCCAACATGTGTTCTGAGTTTAGTGAGAACTTCCCTGGCTTGGAGCTCGGTGAACTTCAGAAACGAGCTTGGGTTGATTGTTTTCATCATCTTCAAAAAGAACTCTCCAAGCGTTAATGCCGTTCACTTAA
>NZ_JBFROI010000051.1:0-48883 GCF_041471405.1 Vibrio sp. 10N.261.52.C11 | reverse complement strand
TTAACTGATCGGCATTACAGCCAAGTGCTGGGTTTTCTTTTTCCTGCTTAAGCTATATCTTTAAGTCAGAGTGACATTCCAATTTACTCTATTTTTTGGCTTGTTTATTGCAAGTTTACCCACGAGTAACCTGTAAAAGCATTGATAGACCGCCTTGTTTCAAAAGTTGGTATATATATTGCTTTGGTTATTTCATAACAGTCAGTTCTTGAGTTGAGGTTTACATGGCTATTTCTTTTGACAATGCTTTGGGCATTCACCAGCACACAGTTGGTGTACGTGAGCGTAACGCTGAGGTGCTTTCCACCAATATCGCGCAAGCAAACACGCCTGGGTATAAAGCAAAGGGATTAGACTTTAAGAAATCACTGCAAGCGGCAAGTTCTGGGGCAAGCATTGGTCTTAGCCGTACAGATGGTCGGCACATTTCTGCCTCAACAACGGTGAACGGGGAAACGAAGTATCGCATTCCTACCCAACCTGATACAGGAGATGGCAACACGGTTGATTTGGATTTGGAAAGAAACCTTTTCATGCAAAACCAAATTAGGCATCAAGCCTCTCTCGACTTCTTAGGAAGTAAGTTCAAGAATTTAACTAAAGCGATTAAAGGGGAATAATTAGATGAGTTTATTCAATGTATTCAATGTGACTGGTTCTGCGATGAGTGCTGAATCTGTTCGTCTAAATACGACCTCGAGCAACCTTGCGAACGCGGACAGTGTAAGTAGTTCTGCTGAAGAAACTTACAAGGCTCGTCACGCAGTGTTCGGCGCTGAGTTAAATAAAGCACGCAACAGTGGTCACACTGTGCCTGTGAAAGTATTAGGTATTGTGGAAAGCGATAAGCCGCTAAGCGCGGAGTACAACCCGGATCACCCATTAGCGAACAACGAAGGCTATATCTACAAGCCTAATGTCAACGTTATGGAAGAAATGGCAAACATGATTTCGGCATCACGTGCGTACCAAACAAACGTACAGGTTGCTGACTCGAGTAAACAAATGCTGCTGCGTACGCTGCAGATGGGTCAATAAGGATAAGGAGGTAGCACATGGCTGGAATCAACAACAATGTTGGTCAAAGCGGCTTGTCCTATGTTGACCAGCTGAAGAGTCTTCAAGATGGCGCTAAAAAGCCCGACGAAACAACAGGTAAGCAGGATCTTAAACAAGAAGACTTCTTATCTTTGTTGACTAAGCAACTAGCACAACAAGACCCTTTCAAGCCGGTTAGCAATGACCAGATGATTGCGCAAATGGCTTCATTTGCGACCGTAGATGGCATTGGCAAAATGAATACACAGTTTGAAAGCTTGAATTCATCAATGACCTCTAACCAAGCTCTTCAGGCCTCCTCTTTAGTTGGGCGTGATGTATTGGTTCCTGGTGCGGCAGGTGTAAAACCCGGTGATGGCGGTATGGCGGCAATGGTTAAGCTTCCTCAGGCAATGGACAATGTAATGGTCCGTGTTGAGAACGAAGTTGGCCAATTGGTTCGCACATTTGATATCGGCTCTAAACCATCTGGTGATACACGTGTTGAATGGGACGGAAAAGACGAAGACGGTAACCCATTGCCGGCCGGTAAATACAACGTGAAAGCGTCGGGTTTGCTGGATGGCGAGAACACAGAGTTCCAAGTTTCCAGTTATGCGAACGTGAACAGTGTGCTTCTTGGTAAGGGCGATGGCAACGTACTACTCAATCTGGCTGGTTTCACATCGCCAGTACGACTTGCTGAAGTACTAGAAGTTGGTAAAGCGTAGCTCTTTATTGAGTGACTATGCTAGCTAGATAGATTAGGAGAATAATGGAATGTCATATGTAGCTTTAAGCGGCCTATCCGCTGCACAATTAGACCTGAATACAACCAGTAACAACATTGCGAACGCGAACACATTTGGCTTTAAAGAGTCTCGTGCCGAGTTTGGTGATGTTTACTCAAGCTCGTTGTTCACTAACGCAAAAACGACGGCAGGTGGCGGTGCGCAAGCTAGCCAAGTGGCGCAACAGTTCCACGAAGGTTCAAGTATTTATACGAACAACCCAATGGACTTACGTGTAAGTGGTACAGGTTTCTTTGCAGTATCGAAAGACCGCATGGTGCCAGAGATTAACGAATTAACGCGTAATGGTGCATTTCACCTAAACAAAGACAACTACATGGTTACCGCTAATGATGAGTTTCTTTTAGGTTACGATGTTGATCCAAACTCGGGGGAAGTTCTTTCTTATGCGCCAAAGCCTCTCGACATTCCTGCTGAGTTTGGTAAACCAAAACAGACAGAAAACATTGAAGTAGGGGTTAACCTTCCTGCAAACGGTGATCTTAAAGACCCGGCTGCATTTAACTTCAAAGATGCTGATACTTATAACCGTGCAACGTCTTCGACGGTATACGATTCTATGGGTCAGTCTTACAAGTTAACGACTTACTACCTCAAAGATCAGACTCAACCAAACACTTGGCAAACGTACTACACCATGTCAGATGAGAACGGTGAAAAGCCGGTCAACATTACTGGTGGTGATGCGACGAATGCACAAGGTCATGTTGGTCACACAATGAAGTTCAACAATGACGGTACGTTAGCAAGCCTAAACAATGGTCAGCCGATTAACTCGGAACCACTGGGTGCTGGTGCGAACCCTATTGACTTGAACGGTGCTGATCCAACTCAAGTGCTTAAGTTTGGTTTAGATTCTTCAACTCAGTTTGCCGCTCCGTTTGAATTGACTAAGTTTGATGAAGATGGCGCGACAACAGGTTTCTTAACAAAAATCGATTTCGATGAGTACGGCAGTGTTCTAGGTACTTATTCAAATGGTGAAAACGTGATGCTTGGCCGTGTAGGCTTGGTTCGTGTACCAAATGAGCAAGGTCTGGATAAGAAAGGCGGTACTCAATGGGATTCTACCAACGACTCTGGTGACAAGATCTGGGGTGAGTCGAACAAAGGTTCATTTGGTAGCATCAACAACGGCTCGCTAGAGCAGTCGAACATCGATATGACTCAAGAACTGGTTGATTTGATTTCTGCTCAACGTAACTTCCAGGCGAACTCGCGTTCTCTAGAAGTACACAACCAGCTACAACAGAATATTCTTCAGATTCGTTAATCGTTTAAAGCGTTTGAATCATCTGCGAATACCCAATTCAATGTTATTGAATTGGGTATTGTTGTTTGTCTTTTTATTTGCCGCCCCTATTGCCGCCCGGTAATGCCACTGGCAACAATTCTTCCTCAATGATCCTTTGATGATCACCCTTCTTGTTCGTTTTCTATTTAAATTATTGATAAATAACAGTTAAAAATATTGGCACAGTGTTTGCTTTATTAGCCCCAGAAGATGTTTTTTGGAGCAAAATTATGGATCGCGCACTGTTTCTTGCCATGAGTGGCGCTAAGCAAAATATGCAAGCTTTGCAGCTACGTGCAAACAACCTTGCCAACGTAAGTACAACGGGTTTCCGTGCTGATTTAGCACAGGCACGTTCAATGCAAGCGTATGGCGAAGGCATGCCTACTCGTGTTTTCAGCATGACAGAGCGTCCGGGTCATAATTTCGCTCAGGGTAGTGTGGTTACTACTGGCCGAGATCTAGACGTTACCATTCAAGGTGATGGTTGGATTTCAGTGATGGACAATACTGGCCGTGAAGGTTTAACACGTAACGGTAACCTAAGGGTTGACCAAAACGGTTTACTAACCAACGCAAGCGGTCACTTAGTGCTTGGTGAAAACGATGCACCAATCACGCTGCCAATCCCAATCAGCAAAGTAGAAATTGGTACAGACGGTACGATTTCGGTGATTCCTCAAGGTGCTCCAGCTGAAGAATTGGCCGTGGTTGATCGTATTAAGCTTGTACGTCCAGACAACCAAAGTTTGTTTAAAGACACGAATGGTCTATTCCGTTCGAAAAACCCAGATCAGGCATACGAAGCAGATGCAGCGGTAACGTTGCTAAAAGGTGCTATCGAAGGCAGTAACGTAAATGCCGTAGGTGAAATGACCAGCCTAATTGACTTACAACGTCAGTTTGAAATGCAGGTCAAAATGATGAGCACAGCAGAGGAAATGGACAAGTCGTCTGATTCACTGCTTCGTATGAGCTAATAGAATTTAAAGGACATTGCTATGCATCCAGCATTATGGGTAAGTAAAACGGGTTTAGACGCCCAACAAACCAATATCTCAACGATTTCGAACAACCTTGCCAACGCCTCGACCATTGGTTTTAAAAAGAGCCGCGCGGTATTTGAAGATCTGTTCTACCAGAATATTAATCAACCGGGTGGTCAATCGTCTCAGAATACTGAGCTGCCAAGTGGTTTGATGCTGGGTGCCGGTTCTAAGGTCGTCGCGACTCAAAAAGTGCACACTCACGGTAACGCACAAACGACATCTAACAGCCTAGACATGATGATTGAAGGCGACGGTTTCTTCCAAGTTGAAATGCCAGACGGTGAAACAGGTTACAGCCGCAATGGTCAGTTCACACTGAACGGTGAAGGCGCGATCGTAACGTCGGGCCAAGGTTATCCTCTACAACCAGAAATTGTGATTCCTGAAGACGCGATCTCGGTAACGGTTGGTAACGACGGTGAAGTATCGGTTCGTCTACGTGGCGAGCAAAACAACGTCGTGGTTGGTCAAATTACCATTACTGACTTTGTAAACCCAGGTGGTCTAGAGCCAGTAGGTCAAAACCTTTACTTGCCAACTGGCGCGAGTGGCGACCCACAAGAGGGTGTGCCGGGTTTTGATGGCCTGGGTAACATCCGCCAATCGATGCTAGAAACATCGAACGTAAACGTAACCGAAGAGCTGGTAAACATGATTGAAGCTCAGCGTGTATACGAAATGAATTCGAAAGTTATCTCGTCAGTAGACAAGATGATGAGCTTTGTTAACCAACAGCTGTAATTGGTTTATTCGCCGTTTACTTTTTTAATTAATCTATCTGTTTTTGCTAATTGACCCATTTACCACTGCCTGCTGAGAGTATATCGCCATGAAACGTATTTTTTGTTTAGCTTTGTTTATGTCTATGTCGGGATGTGCTGTTCTGGACCCGATCGAGACTCCGGCAGAAGAAAATGCAACCACAGTGGTTGATGCTGTGGAAGGTGATAAGTCGGCGCAAGAGAGCTCTGGCATTATTGACACGCTTCGTGGGCGAACCGATCCAATTGCTGGTGACCCTGCATGGGCGCCAATCAACCCCAAGCAGAAACCAGAGCATTACGCAGCGGCAACGGGCTCACTGTTTAATGTGAACCACATTGGCAGCATGTATGACGACTCAAAACCGCGTGGTATTGGTGACATAATTACTGTAGCGTTAGATGAGAATACTCGAGCGACCAAAAAAGCCAACGCAGACATGTCTAAGTCGAATGATGCATCAATGGAGCCGCTGGCTGTTGGTGGTCAAGATCTGACGATCGACAAGTACAACTTCTCTTATGATCTGAGTAACACCAATACTTTTGCTGGTGATGCGTCAGCCAACCAAAGTAACAGCATCAGCGGCTACATTACCGTTGAAGTCATCGAAGTATTAGCTAATGGCAACCTAGTGGTTCGTGGTGAGAAGTGGATGACACTGAACACCGGCGATGAGTACATCCGCCTAAGCGGTACCATCCGTCCAGACGATATTGACTTCGAAAATACCATTGCTTCAAACCGTGTTTCTAACGCACGAATTCAGTACTCAGGGACTGGCGTACAGAAAGATATGCAAGAGCCTGGATTCTTGGCACGATTCTTTAATGTATCTCTGTAGAGCTTGATAGGACGACGACATACTGACAGCCTCTATCACTCAGCCACATTTAGCTAAGCTATTATAAATTAAAGCAATACAGACAGGTTACTCAATGAAAAAACTGACACTCGTACTATTCGGCATGCTATTTCTTGCCACCAGTGCCCATGCTGCGCGAATCAAAGACGTGGCAAAAGTGGCGGGTGTTCGTAGTAACCAACTTGTCGGTTATGGTTTGGTCACGGGCTTGCCGGGTACTGGTGAGACAACTCCCTTTACCGATCAAACATTTAACGCAATGCTGCAAAATTTTGGCATCCAATTGCCGCCCGGCACTAAGCCAAAAACCAAAAACGTCGCGGCTGTTATTGTGACTGCTGAACTGCCAGCATTCTCTAAGCAAGGGCAAGAAGTTGACGTAACCGTTTCTTCTATCGGTTCAGCAAAAAGCCTTCGTGGTGGTACCTTGCTACAGACCTTCTTGAAAGGTCTAGACGGTCAAGTGTATGCGGTCGCGCAGGGTAACTTGGTGGTAAGTGGCTTTAGTGCACAAGGTAACGACGGTTCTAAGATTGTCGGTAACAACCCTAACGTTGGTATCATCTCTAGCGGTGCGACGGTTGAACAAGAGATCCCAACGCCATTCGGTCGTGGTGACTACATCACCTTCAACCTAATCCAATCAGATTTCACAACGGCTCAGCGTATGGCTGATGCGGTTAATAATTTCCTAGGCCCACAAATGGCTTCAGCGGTAGACGCAACTTCAGTAAAAGTTCGTGCACCGCGTGAAATCAGCCAGCGTGTAGCATTCTTGTCGGCTATCGAAAACATCGAGTTCGACCCTGCTGAAGGCTCTGCAAAAATCATCGTCAACTCTCGTACAGGTACGATTGTGGTTGGTAAGCACGTTCGCCTAAAAGCGGCGGCGGTCACCCACGGTGGTATGACGGTTGCAATTAAAGAAAATCTAAACGTAAGCCAACCGAATGCATTCTCTGGTGGCCAAACGGTAGTGGTCCCTGATTCTGATATCGAAATCAGGGAAGGCGATGGTAAGATGTTCAAATTTGAACCTGGCCTAACGCTGGACGATTTGGTACGCGCAGTCAATGAAGTGGGCGCTGCACCTTCTGATTTAATGGCAATCCTTCAAGCACTGAAACAAGCGGGTGCGATTGAAGGCCAATTGATCATTATCTAAGGAATAAAGCATGATTAAGAATAACAATGACATCGGCTTTATTCACGACATCGGTAGTTTAGACCGTCTTCGTCAACAAGCGGTAAACGGTGAAGAAGGTAGCGAGAAAGAAGCATTAACCGCGGCGGCAAAACAGTTTGAATCGATTTTCACCTCGATGTTGTTTAAGTCAATGCGCGATGCTAACTCGAGCTTTAAGTCGGATATGTTGAACAGCCAGAACGAGCAGTTCTATCGTCAGATGCAAGATGACCAAATGGCGAGTGAGTTAAGCGCTTCAGGTTCATTAGGTCTTGCAGATATGATCGTGGCTCAACTAAGCGCTGGCCAAGCAAGCGATACGTCTGAAGAGAAGGTTCGCAGTGAAGGCTTTGATGCTTCATTGCAAAGACCGCAATATTCAGGCCGTTCGGAAGAGCGAGCGTCAGACGTTCAACCTGCGCAAGCAGCAAAACAGCCAGTATCCTTTGATTCTCCAGAATCGTTTGTGACCTCAATGAAGCCTTACGCGGAAAAAGCGGCAAGTGCGCTTGGTGTGGACTCGTCTCTTCTATTGGCACAAGCTGCCCTTGAAACGGGTTGGGGTTCTAAAATGGTTAAGAACTCTTTGGGCAACAGCAATAACTTATTTAACATCAAAGCAGATAGAAGTTGGAAGGGCGATAAGGTCGCGACTCAAACTCTTGAGTTCCATGGCAAAACCGCCGTTAAAGAGTCAGCTTCCTTCCGTTCTTACTCTAATTTCGAAGATAGCTTTAATGATTACGTGAAGTTCTTGAACGAAAATCCAAGATACGAAACGGCGCTACAGCATCAAGGCAATTCAGAGAATTTCATCAAAGGTATTCATCAGGCTGGTTACGCAACTGACCCTAACTATGCAGACAAGGTTTTACGAGTTAAAGCCAAGATTGATGAGATGAACTAGCGTCATAAATCAACATAGAGAGCTTGCTACTGGCAGGCTCTTTTCTTCTCCGCCCCTTCAGTTCTTACGCGTAATCCATAGTTATCTCCTTACACTTCAATAAATTATCGTCTTTTAATTTCCTGTTGTTTGTGTTGGCACACATATTGCATTTATCTTGGTAATATACGGTTGTAGTTAATCAGTTCATTCTGGTTTTGTTAAGTTTTTTGGGGGCATTATGGCGTCGGATCTTCTGAATGTAGGGGCACAAAGTGTTCTTACGGCTCAGAGACAGCTCAACACCACAGGTCATAACATTTCTAACGCTAACACAGAGGGCTATAGCCGCCAGTCTGTGATTCAAGGTGTGAATGACCCGCGCCAGTACGGTGGGCAATCCTACGGTATGGGTGTACATGTGGAAAATGTTCGCCGCTCTTGGGATCAGTTTGCCGTCAAAGAACTTAACTTATCGACAACCAATGCCGCCAACAAAGGCGATACCGAAGCCAACCTCGATATGCTGTCGAGCATGTTGTCGTCGGTCGCTTCAAAGAAGATTCCAGAAAACCTCAACGAATGGTTTGATTCCGTTAAGACTCTCGCCGATACCCCAAATGATGTGGGTGCGCGTAAGGTCGTGTTAGAGAAAGCAGGGCTTGTAACTAAAACCTTGAATGAATTTCATGAAACAGTTCGTCAACAGTCTGATTCTACGAATAAAAAATTAGATATGGGTATCGAGCGAGTTAACCAACTTGCGTACGAGATCCGTGATGTTCAGCGTTTAATGATGCGAACTCCTGGGCCTCATAATGACCTACGAGATCAGCATGAAAAGTTGATTAATGAGCTTTCTGGTTACACCAAAGTTACGGTGACACCACGCTCAAATGCCGAAGGGTTTAATGTCCATATTGGTAATGGCCATACCTTGGTCTCTGGTAGTGAAGCGAGTCAGCTGAAGATGGTTGATGGCTTACCCGATGCACATCAGCGCCGCCTAGCGATTGTTGAAGGTAAGTCTTTAAAACCGATCACCAGCAGTGATATCGACGGAAAAATCGGCGCCATGCTAGACATGCGTGACGAACATATCCCAGCAATCATGGATGAGCTTGGTCGTTTGGCGACCGCGTTTTCATATGAGGTCAATAGTCTTCAAGAACAAGGTTTGGATCTTAACGGCAACGTAGGTAAGGACTTGTTTACCGACGTGAACTCAGAGCTGGTGGCAAAATCTCGTGTCACGGCTAGCGGGCAATCGAAAGCCGATGTTGCGGTATACATTGATGATACTTCTGCCTTAAAAGGCGGTGAGTATGGACTGAAATACGATGGCAGTGATTATGTCGTGACTAAGCCGAACGGTGAGACCGTTAAGATGGCGACCGACTCTAGCGGTAGTGCTTTTTATCTTGATGGCATGCGAGTGGAAGTACGTAACCCTCCTGAACTAGGAGAGAAACTGTTACTGCGTCCAACGCGTAATTTTGCTGCGCAGATTCATATGAAAACCAAAGACCCGAAAGACATTGCTGCGCAAAGTTATGAGGCATCGACCACGTTTGCCAAGGGTACAGCGGGATTTAAAATCCTAGAAGCCGGTCAACTGCGTGAGTTTGAAGTGATTGTCTCACCAAAAGGTGAGCAGTTTGCTGTGACGGATCCGAAGGGTAACATTTTAATGCAGCCTCAACCGTATCCGCCACAAGGGCCAGTGACCATCAACGGTACAACGTTTGAGCTCACACCCGGTGCGGTGGCAAATGATAAGTTTACGGCAAACCTTGTCCCATCAGAAGGTGACAACGGTAACCTGCGTAAGCTACAAGATCTTCAAACAGGAAAGCTGTTGAATGATGGTGAGTCTACGATTTTAGACCTTTACCACAACTTGAATACTAATACGGGCTTGAAGTCTTCAACGGCAAATCGCCTGAGTGATATTGCGACATTAGAAAAACAGTCGGCTCAAGAACGTATTGCTTCTATCTCGGGAGTAAACCTCGATGAAGAAGCGGCAAACATGATGAAATTTCAGCAAGCGTATATGGCTTCTTCACGTATCATGCAAGCAGCCAACGATACGTTTAACACTATTTTGGCTCTGAGATAGGAAGGTATAAATGTTGAATCGTATCTCTAGCTTCCATAATTATCAGTCAGTACAAAACGACTTGCGCCGTCAAGAGAACAAGGTGCATCACAACCAAGCACAACTTGCTTCGGGTAAGAAGTTACAGTCGCCAAGTGATGACCCATTAGCGACGCACTATTTACAGAACATTGGTCAGCAGTCAGAACAGCTTAAACAGTATGTCGATGCGATTACTCTAGTCAGAAACCGTCTTGAGCATCATGAAGTATTGGTTTCTAACACTGAAGGCTTTGCTGATGAAGCAAAACGAACCGTGATGGAAATGATCAACGGTGCGCTTTCTCCGGAAGACCGTTTAGCTAAGAAGCGTGAAATTCAAGAACTGGCGAATAACTTCCTGCATTTAGCCAACTCTCAAGATGAGTCGGGTAACTACACGTTTGCAGGCACTAAGCCGAAAAATCAGCCTTTCTTTCGAGATAACGAAGGGAATGTGACATATCAAGGTGATGACTACCAACGCAAGATGCGTGTGGCAAGCAGCTTTGAAATGGCAATGAATGATCCGGGCAGCAAGATGTTTATGGAAATAGACAACCCGTTCGGTGACTACGAACCTCAGTACGAGCTTGAACCTGCGTCTGAGTTATTGCTCGGGCGTGCGACCAACAGCGATGAAGATGGGTCTACTTATAAAGTGACGTTTGTCGACATGCAGACGGGCAATTTCGCTTATCAGCTTGAAAAAGACGGCGCAGTGGTTGCGGCAGAAGATTTTGATCCTTCGACAGGCATTGTTTATGAAGGGCTGAATATTCAAATCAAAGGCCAAATCACTAAAGGTGATTCGATCACCTTAGAACCACGAGAGACTTTCTCTATCTTTGATACGTTCAAAGAGGCTGCTGAGCAGGCTGAAAACCCGGTATCGGATGCATCAGCAACAGCGAAACTGCACCAAGTAACTGAAGAGTTCCACGCTGCGTTTATCCATTTGACTAAGGCAAGAACCGATGTTGGTGCACGCTTGAGTACTTTGGATATTCAAGAGCAACAACATGAAGATTTCAAGTTGTCTTTAGCAAAAGCAAAAAGCAACTTTGAAGACTTGGATTACTCGAAAGCGATCATTGAGTTCAATGAAAACTCTCGAGCACTACAAGCTTCTCAACAAGCGTTTGGCAAAACCAAAGACCTGACCTTGTTTAACTATATTTAATGATCAATCGGTATTTAATGGTGGCTTGTCGATCACCATGGCGTTGATTCCTTGCCGTATGTGCTATGCCATACGTGCGAATGACGCCACAGTTTGCCGCTTTTTTGTACGAAGCATGATGTTTCTAGAATAGCGGCAAAAAACGGCAATAAGGAAGGTGAATGTTTTTCATCTTCTAATAGTAGAAAATCATAATTGCGCAGTGTTGTTTGTAAGCTTCTGATTTTTAGATAATTAAAAAATTATTTATATGATATTAAACTTGGCATACAACTTGTATCTGTGTTGGTTATAAATGATTAATACAGATCTTAAACCTTGTATAGGGTTTATCGAGTAATACACGGTCAGTGCTTATCCATATGAGAGTAAAGCTGGCCGCTTCGCAGAAACTTTGCGAACTCATAAGGAGAGCAAAATGGCTATCAATGTAAGCACTAACGTATCTGCTATGACAGCACAGCGTTACCTGAATAAAGCATCTAATGACTTAGCGACTTCTATGGAGCGTTTGTCATCTGGTCACAAGATCAACAGCGCGAAAGATGATGCGGCAGGTCTGCAAATCTCGAACCGTCTAACCGCTCAGTCTCGTGGTCTTGATGTGGCAATGCGTAATGCCAACGACGGTATTTCGATTGCTCAAACAGCAGAAGGCGCGATGAACGAATCGACTAACGTACTACAACGTATGCGTGATCTAGCGATTCAATCATCAAACGGCACTAACTCGCCGGCAGAGCGTACTGCACTGAACGAAGAGTCAATGGCACTTCAAGATGAGCTTAACCGTATTGCGGAAACCACATCGTTTGGTGGTCGTCGTCTACTGAACGGTTCATTCGGTGAAGCTTCATTCCAGATCGGTTCTAACTCTGGTGAAGCAATGATCATGGCTCTGACAAGTATCCGTGCAGATGACTACCGTATGGGTGGTACTACGTTCGATTCAGAAAACGCGAAAGATAAGAACTGGGAAGTGCCGCCAACAGCGAGCGATCTTAAGTTCGAATTCAAAACCAAAGCGGGTGAAGACATCGTTTTAGATATCAATACCAAAGCGGGCGATGATATCGAAGAGCTTGCGACTTACATTAATGGTCAGTCTGATCTTGTGAACGCATCGGTTACTGATGATGGTCGCATTCAACTGTTCGTTGCTGAACCTGACCTTGACGGCCCAATGTCTATCTCTGGTGGTCTAGCGTCTGAGCTAGGTATTAAGAGTGAAGGCCGCGCAACCTCGGTTCAAGATGTTAGCTTAACCAGCGTTGCGGGTTCACAGAACGCGATCAGCGTGATTGATTCTGCAATGAAGTACGTGGATTCACAGCGTGCTGATTTGGGTGCAAAACAGAACCGTCTAAGCCACAGTATTAATAACTTGGCAAACGTACAAGAGAACGTAGACGCTTCAAACAGCCGAATCAAAGATACGGACTTTGCGAAAGAGACGACGCAAATGACCAAATCACAAATTCTGCAACAAGCAGGTACTTCAATACTTGCTCAAGCAAAACAGTTGCCTAACTCTGCAATGTCATTATTGCAATAGTTATTGGTTGAACTTGCTGCTCGTGTTCAGACGTGAGCCATGCAGCAAGGGAAACTGGCAAGCATACTTACTATTGAATGTTTAGCTCTCTCATCTCTCACCTGCTATCCATTTTTGCAGTAAGAATGCAACGGCAAGTCGGAAATGTGTTCATTTCTCGATGATCTCCACACAGGCTCTGACGCGCCAACTAGCCCCGGTTCTCTCAAAGGAAAAGGGGCTTTTTCCTTTCTGTATTTCTTGTTTTTGCTATTTATTTTCCTGTGAACTTTCTCGCACTACCTTTTCCAAATCTCTATTTGATGGTTCTTCTTCACGACAAATAATGTCATCTATTACACAAGATTTGCGTAAGTCAGAGATCTTTGGCGATTGATCATTTCTCGACCTTGAGCCATTTAGACGGCGGTTCGTACGCTTTCTGAACAGATTAAGATCTTTTTCCAATTGAAATCTATCGCTGTATTAGAAAATGATGAAAATTAAGTTGTTGATAAATATTAGATTAATATTTTTTTTGTGGTTTTTTGAAAGTTTTTCTAAAGCTTCTGATTTTCGCGCCGTTATTAAAAGTAACTTTGAGAGAACTACTTGGTTTTCCGAGACGTCGGAAACCGCTATACCGGAAAATCAATTGGAGAAATCACCATGGCAGTGAATGTAAATACAAACGTTTCAGCGATGACAGCGCAACGTTACCTAAACAACGCAAACAGCGCACAACAAACATCAATGGAGCGTCTAGCTTCTGGCTCAAAAATCAACAGCGCAAAAGATGACGCTGCGGGTCTACAAATCTCGAACCGTTTGAACGTTCAAAGTCGTGGTCTTGATGTTGCTGTACGTAACGCGAACGACGGTATCTCAATTGCACAAACAGCTGAAGGTGCAATGAATGAGACGACTAACATCCTGCAACGTATGCGTGATTTGTCTCTACAATCTTCAAACGGCTCAAACTCAAAATCTGAGCGTGTAGCGATTCAAGAAGAAGTAACAGCGCTGAACGACGAACTGAACCGTATCGCGGAAACGACGTCTTTTGGTGGCAACAAGTTGCTTAACGGTACTCACGGTACTAAATCATTCCAAATCGGTGCAGACAACGGTGAAGCGGTAATGCTTCAACTGAAAGACATGCGCTCTGATAACGCTCAGATGGGTGGTAAGAGCTACCAAACTGAGAACGCGAAAGATAAAGATTGGAACGTTCAAGCAGGCGCTAACGACCTAAAAATGTCGTTCACTGATAACTTCGGTCAAGCACAAGAAATCGACATCAGCGCAAAAGCGGGTGACGACATCGAAGAGCTAGCAACGTACATCAACGGTCAACAAGACTCTGTTAAAGCGTCTGTAACTGAAGACGGTAAGCTACAAATGTTTACTGGTAACAACAAGGTTGAAGGCGAAGTGGCATTCTCTGGCAGCCTGGCTGGCGAACTAGGCATGCAACCTGGCAAAGACGTAACGGTTGATACTATCGACGTAACATCAGTTGGCGGCGCACAAGAGTCTGTAGCTATTATCGATGCGGCACTTAAGTATGTAGATAGCCACCGTGCTGAGCTAGGTGCTTTCCAAAACCGTTTCGACCACGCTATCAGCAACTTAGACAACATTAACGAGAACGTTAACGCATCTAAGAGCCGTATTAAAGATACCGATTTCGCGAAAGAAACGACTCAGATGACTAAGTCTCAGATCCTTTCTCAAGCTTCAAGCTCGATTCTTGCTCAAGCGAAGCAAGCTCCGAACTCGGCACTTAGCCTACTAGGTTAATCGATTAAAAAGCCACGTTGACTATAAGCGTCAACGTTAGGCTTCCACAAATTAGCTCGTGGTGAGAGATGAGCGCTAAACAGACCCAGCTTCGGCTGGGTTTTTTATTGCCTGCAATTTGGAGAAGGGGGGAGTTTTGGTGTTGGTCGTTGATTGGAAAGCGAGATTCCCTATCACGCTCGCTCCTCACTGTAGGGAGTGACGGGAATTGGGAGATGATGGTTTCCTCGCTTACTACATCGAAGCAGTCTTTCGTCACCCCAGAATCGAGTAGAACGAGATATCAGGGATCTCTTCTGACTTTATATTCAACACTACGCTCATTAACTTAAATAATGGGGCAACTTTAGCGAATGTCGCCCTATTAATTGAAGCCCGATCACACTTTCCTTTGTTGTTGAAAAGAATATGAAAAAAAGCGCATTTTTTATTAAAGCTTCTAATTAAGGCGCCGTTAAAGGGATTGAGAGAAATGATATGTACCAATGTAAGGTGAGAGAGACACTGGTGCATAAACAAAATTGACATGTATTAGTGTGAGGTGAGAGTCACATAAGTACATTAAAAAATGCCTAAAGGAGATCAACTATGGCGATTAATGTAAGCACAAATGTGTCTGCAATGACGGCTCAGCGCTACCTAAATAGCGCGGCTGAAGGTACTCAAAAATCAATGGAGCGTTTGTCTTCTGGCTATAAAATCAATAGCGCAAAAGATGATGCTGCAGGCCTACAAATCTCTAACCGCTTAACGTCGCAAAGTCGTGGCCTAGATATGGCTGTGAAAAACGCGAATGACGGTATCTCTATTGCACAGACAGCTGAAGGTGCAATGAATGAGTCAACCAACATTCTGCAACGTATGCGTGACCTTTCTCTTCAATCTTCAAACGGTTCGAACAGCAAATCTGAACGTGTTGCGATCCAAGAAGAAGTCTCTGCTCTAAACACAGAACTTAACCGTATCGCTGAAACGACCTCTTTTGGTGGTAACAAGCTTCTGAACGGTACTTACGGCAGCCAATCTTTCCAAATCGGTGCTGACTCAGGTGAAGCAGTAATGCTATCTATGAGCAACATGCGTACTGACACTCAAGACATGGGTGGTAAGAGCTACGGCGTTACAGAAGGCAAAGATGCTTCTTGGCGTGTAGGTGCGGGTGCTGATTTAACAATCAAATACAACGATAAGTTTGGTGAAGCGCAAGAGCTATCTATCTCTGCTAAAGAAGGCAACGATATCGAAGAGCTAGCAACTTACATCAATGGTCAAAGCCAAGACGTTAAAGCGTCTGTGGGTGAAGGCGGTAAACTGCAACTTTTCGCTTCAAGCCAAAAAGTTGAAGGTGATGTTGAGTTTGGCGGCAGCCTTGCGGGCGAACTAGGTATCGGTGCTGGTAAAGACGTTACCGTTAACGATATCGACGTAACTTCTGTTGCAGGTGCAAACGAAGCAGTATCTATCATTGATGGTGCTCTAAAATCTGTTGATAGCCAACGTGCTTCTCTAGGTGCTTTCCAAAACCGTTTTGACCATGCAATCAGCAACTTAGACAACATCAACGAAAACGTTAATGCGTCTAAGAGCCGTATCAAAGATACCGATTACGCGAAAGAAACAACAGCTATGACGAAGTCTCAAATCCTACAACAGGCGAGTACTTCTATCCTAGCTCAAGCAAAACAGTCACCATCAGCAGCTCTAAGCTTATTGGGCTAAACTTACCTCGGTAAGTAGCGGTAAACTCTACTCTGGGTAGAGTTTTACTGTTTGGCTCATAAAGGAGGGAGGGAGAGTGTTATGGAAATATCATCCAACGCATCGAACATCCAGCCTTATGGCTCACCTAATGGCATTAAAATTGCAAGCGATGAAGGTAGTAGTGCGTCGAGCACTTCACGACTGAAAGAAGCAACACCTTATGACAAGGTAGAGAAATCGAAAGAGGAAGCTACCGAAGCGGCGATTCAATTAGCTCAACATAGACAAGAGCTGAATGATGAAGAGCGAGTCAAGATGGTGGAGAAGGTAAACGAGTTTATCTCCTCTCTCAATAAAGGTGTGGCTTTTAAGGTCGATGAAGAATCTGGGAGAGATGTGGTTACCATTTATGAGACCACAACCGGTGATATTATTCGCCAGATCCCTGATGAAGAAATGCTTGAAATTCTAAGACGCCTAGCAGCCCAAAACTCGAATAGTCGAATATTTGAGGTGAAGGTTTAAGTCGTATTATTGAGGTGATTTAATGAGTTTTGGCCCAATGGGGATTTCGTCTGGCATGGATATCAATTCCATGGTCAGCAAAATTGTTGATTCGGAGCGTGTACCTAAACAGCAACGAATCGACAATGAACGAACGCGAATCGATACCAGCATTAGTGCCTATGGAAGACTCAGAGAATCCCTTGATTCGATGAAAAACCTGATGACAAACTTTCGTCAGGAAAAAGCTTTTGCTGTGCGAACAGTGGAAAGTACCGATGAAGCGCTTGTCTCTGCAACCGCGACTACCGAAGCGATCGCTGGCAAATATGCCATCGATGTGTTGCAGCTTGCCCAAAGCCATAAATTGGCTTCTGATGTACTGTCAGAGGACATGAAATTTGGCCCAGGTAAGCTGCAGGTTTCGCTTGGTGATGACAGCTTTGACGTGCAAGTTGGCGACAGATCGAGACTTATCGAAGTTGTTCGTGGTATCAACGGTGCAGATAGCAACCCAGGCGTTCGTGCATCTATTATCAACGATGTCGAAGGTCCAAGACTTATTATTGCCTCGAACCAGTCTGGTTCAGATCAGCAGATCAGCATTAATGTTGAGTCAGATGCTGCCAATCCCTTAAAAAAACTCGAATACAAAACGCTTGAAGAACGTGTTAAAGCGCTAGAGAAAGCGCGCGTTGCTGCTCAAGATATTCTAGCTCTAACCCCTGCAGGAAAAGCCGTTGAACTCATCGATGAAGTGATCGCTAGCGATGACCCAAATGCGAATGAAACACTCGATAAAGATGGCAATATCATCCCAGCAGCCCAAACCGATTCTACTTCAGATGTTGACGGAGACTCTAAAAGTCTCAGCTACGGTGAGCAAGCAGCCGCCGACGGCCAAGCCGCCCTAGACGCAGCTCAAGCGGCAAAGTCTGTGATGCCTGAAGATAATATCCCTGGCTGGACTGAAACCGCGTCAGGTACGCTTTTAGATTCTTACTACACACCAGAACTTGAGCTTGATGAAAAAGCGATAGAGAAGGCACCCGATGTGCCGGGGTGGTCAAATGCTGCCTCAGGTACTCTGACCGATTCATACGTGACACCGAAAGAAGCCCAACAAAAGCTTGAGGCTGAGCAAGCGCGTATCGAAGAGAAGATTTCACAAGAAAAAGCGGAGTTGGCTGAGAAAGTTCAAAAAGGCGAACTCACGGCAGAGCAAGCCAAGAAAATTGAGCGTGCCAAATTAGAACCCGAAGAGCGCGAGCTCTTAGAGAAGGTCGATAAAGCGCAAGCAGATCTTGAACAAGCACAGCAATCTTTTGATACCTATAGTGGAATGACTGAAGTTCAGGCTGGCCAAGATTCTATGGTTGTCCTAGATGGTGTTGCTCAACTCTCTAGTAATAACAATGTGATTGAAGATGCCATTGAAGGTATTGATATTACGGTGAAAGGAAAAACGCCAAAAGATAAGCCGCCGGCAGAAATTGGTGTGGAGTACGACCGTAACAGTGTTCGCCAAGATATCGAATCCTTTGTGAGCTCTTATAACCAGTTCTATCAAGTGTCGAAAGACCTCGCGGGTGTTGATCCAACGACTGGTCAAAAAGGCCCGCTCTCTGGTGACAGTACAGTGCGTAACGCCGACTCCCGATTGAAAGGGGTGTTCTCATCAAGTATCGAAGGTGCGCCAGACAATCTAAAGTCTTTGACTGAATTCGGTATCACCACCACAAGACAAGGCTCGCTAGAAATCAACTACGATATGCTTGACCGTCAACTCAACAATAACTTTGATAAGTTGGGTGAGTTCTTTGGTGGCAACAACGGTTTCGCCAAAAAAGTGGAAGATGCGATTCAAGGTATCACAGGTATCACGGGTTCAATCCGTACTAGAGAAAAGAGCTTGGTCGAGCAAAACTACCGTTTGGTTGATGACCAAAGCGCGCTCGACCGCCGCATGGACAGCCTAGAGAGCCGTACCCACTCTAAGTTCACAGCCATGCAAGATGCGACCAGTAAGATGCAATCTCAGCTGGGCAGTATGATGAATGCGTTGGGCTAATAGATGAATAGCCAGCTACAAGAGCTTTGTGAACTCGATCAACTAATTATCTCTAAACTGGAATTTAGTGAAATTAATGCTGAAGAAATAACGCAGCTTGTCGATAACAGAGAACAGTTATTGCAAAACGTGCTTCAAATAATCGACTCACATCCCGACGTTAAGCAAAGTTCTGAATGGTTTGAAGCCATTACCAGAACCAGAAAATTAGTCGAATTGATGCAGTCTGAGACGAGTCGAGTAGGTAAGACCCTACATAAATACCGTCACGGCGCTAAATCAGTTCAACAATACAAAAAGTTTTTATAGAAGAGGTTTACTATGCGCGGTTCTTTACAGGCATATAAAAAGGTATCAGTGGATAGTCAGCTAACGGCTGCCTCACCGCATAAGATTGTACAAATGCTAATGGCCGGTGCTATCGAGCGTTTGATTCAAGGCAAAGCGGCAATGCAAGCAGGCAACATCCCAGTGAAAGGTGAGCGACTTGGTAAGGCTCTAGATATCATTATTAGCCTACGTAGTTGCCTATCTATGGACGATGGTGGCGATATTGCGAAAAACCTAGATCAACTTTATGAGTTCATGATCACGCAAATTTCTGCGGCAAATCACAAAAATGACCCACAGCCTATTGATGATGTTATCGATATTATTCGCGAAATTAAGAGCGCTTGGGACCAAATTCCGAACGAATATCACAACTTGACGTCCGCTGACGTAGGTATTTAAAGAAAAATTGCAGTTTTAACCAATCTCATATCCCTTAATTGGTTGGTTGCCTTATTTTTTTAATCAAATAAAATAGAAGCCATTAGATAGCCTAATGGCTTTTTTCGTTGCTGATTTCCTAAATTTGTCCACGTAGACCATAATCATTGATACATCTCACTGTTTTATAGACTACGTTGCTCACCGTTTTTCCGCATCGCACCAAAATAAAGGCAATAATTCCTACTTATGCAAGGTTTGGCAAAACTGCTTGTCGTCGACGATAACGCTCAAGATCGTCACAATTTAAGCACAATATTAGAGTTTGTAGGAGAGAGCTGCGAAGTAATCAGCTCTGAACAAGCACGTAAAGTTGACTGGTCACTACAGTGGGCCGGCTGCATTATTGGTACCATTAAAGGTAAAGGCTTCAACGCATTACTGAATGAGAAGCTTGTTCACGCCAATCACATCCCTTTACTGGTGATTGGCAAAAACAATCACCCGGTTGACGAGTTGACTAACTATGTTGGTGAGCTTGAACTTCCTCTTAACTACCCGCAATTAAGTGATGCATTGAGACACTGTAAAGACTTCTTAGGCCGCAAAGGTGTTCAAGTTGTGTCTTCGGCACGCAAGAACACCCTGTTTCGCAGCCTAGTAGGACAAAGTGCTGGCATTCAAGAAGTACGTCACTTAATTGAACAAGTCTCTTCTACGGAAGCGAACGTGCTGATTCTTGGTGAATCTGGTACAGGCAAAGAAGTCGTAGCGCGTAACATTCACTATCACTCTAAACGTCGTTCAGGGCCTTTTGTTCCTGTAAACTGTGGCGCGATTCCACCTGATTTGCTTGAAAGTGAACTGTTTGGTCATGAGAAGGGCGCATTTACTGGGGCGATTACCGCACGTAAAGGCCGTTTTGAATTGGCTGAAGGTGGCACACTGTTTCTTGATGAAATTGGCGATATGCCGATGGCGATGCAAGTTAAGCTGCTACGAGTACTGCAAGAGCGATGCTTTGAGCGTGTAGGTGGCAATAGCACCATACAAGCTGATGTTAGAGTGATTGCGGCAACCCACCGCAACCTTGAAGATATGATCGACGATGATTCGTTCCGTGAAGATCTTTACTACCGCTTAAATGTATTCCCGATTGAAATGCCGGCGCTTCAAGATCGTAAAGAAGATATTCCACTGTTGCTTCAAGAGCTGATGACTCGAATGGAAGCGGAAGGCAGCATGCCTATCTGTTTCACGGCTCGTGCTATCAACTCTTTGATGGAGCATTACTGGCCAGGTAACGTTCGTGAACTAGCGAACCTGGTTGAACGAATGGTTATCTTGTATCCAAACAGCTTGGTTGATGTGAATCACCTGCCAACTAAATATCGATACAGCGATATCCCTGAGTTCCAGCCAGAGTTTAATAGCTTTGGATCTGAAGAGGAGCAAGAGCGTGATGCACTTGCTGACTTATTCTCAGAAGATTTCAGTTTTGACCAGCAAGATGATATTGCCGACAATGCTAATGCGCCTCAAGAGTTACCGCCAGAAGGGGTTAACTTGAAAGAGCTACTCGCGGATATGGAAGTGAATATGATCAATCAAGCGTTGGAAGCGCAGGGCGGCATTGTTGCTCGTGCTGCTGACATGCTTGGAATGCGTAGAACCACTCTGGTTGAAAAAATGCGTAAATATAACTTGCAGCGATAGTGTCCAGTTTTCGATGAAAACGAAAAACTAGCACACACTTTTTAGCTATTTGGTAACTCTAGCTAAGTGAACAGATAAACCATAGTCGAGTTGTTGCTTGCTTAACTATGTGATAAATATAGCAAATAGCCTGACTCGTGTTGTACGTCTCAGGCTGTTTTAGTATTTGAGGCAAATTTTTGACATGCGCGTATCTAACGAACCAGAAAATCAATCACACCTAGATTCTGTTGAACAGCAGGTTGAGCGCTATAAGCAAGTACTCGACGTGATGCCAGCTGGGGTTATCTTGTTAGATACACACGGCGAAGTGAGAGAAGCGAACCCTGAAGCGCATCGTATTCTTGGTGTTGAGTTGGTTGGCGAGAAGTGGTTTTCAGTGATTCAAAGTGCCTTTGACCCAAAAGACGATGACGGTCATGAGATCTCATTGAAGAACGGGCGAAAAGTGCGTTTGGCGATTTCAGCCTCTACCACGGGTCAGCTGATTTTGATTACCGATCTGACCGAGACCCGACTATTGCAGTCTCGCGTGAGTGATCTTCAGCGTTTGTCTTCATTAGGTAGAATGGTGGCCTCGCTTGCCCATCAAGTGCGAACGCCGCTTTCAAGTGCGATGCTGTATGCATCAAACCTTGCCGCGCCAAATCTGCCGCCGGCAACAAAAACGCGTTTTCAATCTAAGCTTATGGATAGATTGCATGACTTAGAGAAGCAAGTGAACGACATGCTGTTGTTTGCCAAAGGTGGTGACAACAAAGTCGTTAAGCCATTTACTGTGGCTGAATTGATCACTGAATTTCACCCTATGGTGGAAGCGGCATTGAAAACTAACCAGATTGATTATTGCCAAGAAGTTGAGGGCGAACAGACTCAAATGTTCGGCAACGCCAATGCTATCGCCTCAGCGTTAAGCAACCTAGTGTTGAACGCGGTTCAAATTGCGGGTAAGGAATCGCAGATCGATGTGTTTTTTAGGCCCGTAAATGGCGAGCTTAAGATATCAGTGCAAGACAGTGGCCCCGGCGTACCGAAAGAGCTTCAAGGTAAAATAATGGAACCCTTCTTTACCACTCGTTCACAAGGTACAGGTCTAGGCTTAGCGGTTGTACAAATGGTATGTCGAGCACATGAAGGCCGACTGGAATTGATATCAGAAGAAGGCGACGGCGCATGCTTTACCATGTGTCTACCGCTTGAAAGAAGTGCTTCTTCTGAAGACTAATAAGTTTTAACTGAATTTACACTGGAGAATCCTATGGCTCAAAGCAAAGTGTTAATCGTCGAAGATGATGAAGGTCTACGCGAAGCCCTTGTCGACACACTCGCGCTTGCTGGCTATGAATGGCTGGAAGCGGATTGTGCGGAAGATGCTCTGGTCAAATTAAAATCGAACTCCGTTGATATTGTCGTATCTGACGTGCAGATGGCGGGCATGGGTGGCTTGGCACTATTGAGAAACATTAAGCAGCATTGGCCAAATTTGCCGGTATTGCTAATGACAGCGTACGCCAACATCGAAGATGCCGTTGCTGCAATGAAAGAGGGCGCTATCGACTATATGGCAAAGCCATTTGCGCCAGAAGTGCTGCTCAACATGGTCAGCCGTTATGCGCCTGTAAAGTCGGATGACAACGGCGACGCTATCGTTGCTGATGAAAAAAGTATCAAGCTAATGATGCTAGCTGATAAAGTTGCGAAAACCGATGCCAACGTCATGGTGTTGGGCCCGAGTGGTTCTGGTAAAGAGGTGATGTCTCGCTACATTCACAATGCTTCTAGCCGAAAAGATGGCCCGTTTGTCGCGATTAACTGCGCGGCGATCCCAGACAACATGTTAGAAGCGACCCTGTTTGGTTATGAAAAAGGCGCATTTACTGGCGCTATTCAAGCTTGCCCGGGGAAATTCGAGCAAGCGCAGGGCGGTACAATTCTGTTGGATGAGATCAGTGAAATGGATCTTAGCCTACAAGCCAAACTACTGCGTGTTTTGCAAGAGCGCGAAGTTGAGCGATTAGGTAGTCGTAAGAGCATCAAATTGGATGTTCGTGTATTAGCGACCAGTAACCGAGACCTTAAACAGTATGTTTCTGAAGGGAATTTCCGTGAGGATTTATACTACCGCCTGAATGTATTCCCAATTTCTTGGCCTCCATTGTGCGAGCGTAAAGGCGATATTGAGCCTTTAGCCAAGCACTTAGTTGAGCGCCACTGCACCAAACTTGGTATGCCTGTACCCGTTATGTCAGCACAAGCGATCAGCAAACTCGTCAATTATCCGTGGCCGGGCAATGTTCGCGAATTAGACAATGTGGTACAGCGTGCGCTAATATTGAGCGAACAAGAGAACATCTCTGGTGAGCATATCCTTCTTGAAGGTGTCGATTGGCAAGACGCAAGCAGCCTACAACAAATCGTCGAAGGCAGTGACGTAGCTGCGCCAGAAATTAAGCCTATTGCCGAAGCAAACCCAATCAATAAAATCGCGGCTAGCAGCGAAGGGTTAGGTAATGAGCTTAGAGATCAAGAGTATGCGATCATTCTTGAAACCCTGATTGCATGTAATGGCCGACGCAAAGATATGGCTGAAAAACTGGGTATTAGCCCTCGTACACTGCGTTACAAGTTGGCTAAAATGCGCGATGCTGGAATAGATATCCCAAACTGAGGATAGATTAGTAGTGTCAGCTTTCTGACTAGTGTAATACGATATCTAGTCAATTTAATGTGTGGCACGCTAATTGCTCTGTCAATAATATAGCTAAATAGATAGTCATAATTTTGACTCCTGAGGTAGTAGATGAGAATAGATGGTTTACAAGGCGAAATGCAGGCGATGATGGTCGAAGCTGCCAGCGCGCGTCCCGCAGCAACGGGGCAAGCGGTCGGTGCAGATTTTGGCAACATGCTGACTAATGCCATCAATAATGTGAACTCATTACAAAAGACTTCAGGTGATCTTCAAGCTCGTTTTGATAGTGGCGACCAAAGCGTATCCCTATCGGACGTGATGATTGCTCGTAATAAATCTAGTGTGGCTTTTGAGGCGACGATCCAAATTAGAAATAAATTGGTCGAATCGTACAAAGAGCTGATGAATATGCCGGTATAAGTTGGGTAGTTAAATAGTGGCAGATAATAGTCAAACAACAGATTTAACCGTAAGCGATAGCAACGACCACGCACTGATTGCAGGCTCTGAGCTAGACGGAGAAGGGCAAAATCCCGATCTAGGTGAACGCAGTTCATCGAAGTTCGATATGGCTGTCGGTGATCTCGATTTACTTCGTCAGGTCGTCTTAGTCCTTTCTATCTCTATCTGTGTAGCGCTGATTGTGATGCTGTTTTTCTGGGTAAAAGAGCCAGAAATGCGTCCATTAGGGGCTTACGAAACAGAAGAATTGATCCCCGTTCTTGATTACTTAGATCTGCAAAAGATCGATTACACGCTTGAAGGCAATACCATCTCAGTACCGGCGAGTGAGTACAACTCATTAAAGCTTAATATGGTACGAGCGGGTTTGAATCAAGAGCGAAACGCGGGTGATGACATCCTCATGCAAGACATGGGTTTTGGTGTATCACAACGTTTAGAACAAGAACGCCTTAAATTAAGCCGCGAAAGACAACTTGCCAAAGCCATTGAGCAGATGAAACAGGTACGTAAAGCTCAGGTTTTATTGGCCCTGCCGAAGCAGAGTGTTTTTGTACGTCATAATCAAGAAGCCTCTGCTTCTGTATTCCTAACTCTAAAAACAGGTACTAACCTCAAGCAGCAAGAAGTTGATTCTGTTGTGGATATGGTGGCAAGTGCCGTTCCGGGAATGAAAACCTCACGTATTACGGTGACCGATCAGCATGGCCGATTGTTGAGCTCAGGCTCTCAAGACCCTATGTCAGCGGCGCGTCGTAAAGAACACGAGTTAGAGCGCAATCAAGAACAAGCGCTGCGTGAAAAAATTGACTCCATCCTGATTCCTATTCTTGGGTTTGGTAACTACACCGCTCAGGTTGATATCCAGCTCGATTTCAGTGCTGTGGAGCAAACCAGAAAACGTTTTGATCCGAATACACCGGCGACTCGAAGTGAATACACCTTAGAAGATTACAACAATGGAAATACGGTGGCGGGTATTCCGGGTGCGTTGAGTAACCAGCCTCCAGCGGATGCCTCAATTCCACAAGATGTGGCTCAGATGAAAGACGGCGCGATGACAGGTCAAGGCTCTGTTCACAAAGAAGCGACTCGAAACTTTGAGCTAGACACCACCATCAGTCATGAACGTAAACAGAGCGGCACGGTTAATCGTCAGACGGTTTCTGTTGCGATCAAAGACCGCCAATCCTTGAACCCAGATACGGGTGAAGTGGTTCATACTCCGATTCCGGCGAGCGAGATCAATGCGATTCGCCAAGTACTGATTGGTACGGTGGGCTTTGATGAAACTCGTGGTGATTTGCTCAACGTATTAAGCATGCAGTTTGCACCTCAAGTAACAGATGTTGTTGCTGATGTGCCAATCTGGGAGCATCCAAACTTCAATGATTGGGTTCGTTGGTTTGCAAGTGCCTTGGTTATCATTGTGGTGGTGTTGGTACTTGTTCGCCCTGCAATGAAGAAACTGCTTAACCCAGCAGCAGACAACGATGAACAGATGTACGGACCTGATGGCATGCCAATTGGTGCCGACGGCGAAACCAGCTTAATTGGTGGTGATATTGAAGGTGGTGAGCTGTTTGAATTTGGTTCAAGTATCGACTTACCAAACCTTCATAAAGACGAGGACGTGCTGAAAGCAGTACGTGCACTTGTAGCGAATGAACCAGAGCTAGCAGCTCAAGTAGTTAAGAATTGGATGGTAGATGGCTAACGAAATAGTTCCACAACAAACTGAAGGCGGTGAAGTGCTTGATGTCTCTAGCGTGGATATCGGCTCTATCTCAGGCGATGAGCGCGCTGCGATCTTGTTGCTCAGTTTAAATGAAGAAGATGCTGCTGGTATTATTCGTCACCTAGAGCCAAAGCAGGTTCAGCGTGTGGGTAGTGCGATGGCGCGAGCTACAGACCTATCCCAAGAGAAAGTAGGCGCTGTGCACCGTGCTTTCTTAGATGATATTCAGAAGTACACCAACATTGGTATGGGCAGCGAAGACTTCATGCGTAATGCGTTAGTTGCTGCTCTGGGTGAAGACAAGGCGAATAACCTTGTTGACCAAATCCTTCTCGGCACAGGTTCGAAAGGTTTGGATTCGCTTAAGTGGATGGATCCTCGTCAGGTGGCGAGCATTATCATCAACGAGCACCCTCAAATTCAAACTATTGTGTTGTCGTACCTCGATGCCGATCAATCGGCTGAGATCCTGTCTCAGTTCCCAGAGCGAGTTCGTCTGGATCTGATGATGCGTATTGCCAACCTTGAAGAAGTTCAACCTTCGGCGCTTGCTGAACTGAATGAAATCATGGAGAAACAGTTCGCGGGTCAAGCGGGTGCTCAAGCTGCCAAAATTGGTGGCCTGAAAGCCGCGGCTGAGATCATGAACTACATGGATAACAACGTGGAAGGCGTCTTGATGGATCAAATCCGTGACCAAGACGAAGACATGGCAACACAGATTCAAGATCTGATGTTTGTCTTTGAAAACCTTATTGAAGTTGATGACCAAGGTGTTCAACGACTACTACGTGATGTTCCACAAGATATTCTACAGAAAGCACTTAAAGGTGCAGATGAAGGTCTACGTGAGAAGATCTTCAAGAACATGTCTAAACGTGCTGCCGATATGATGAGAGACGATATTGAGGCGATGCCGCCAGTCAAAGTCTCTGATGTTGAAGCGGCTCAGAAAGAGATTTTGGGTATCGCGAGGAAGATGGCAGACAGTGGCGAAATTATGCTGTCTGGTGGCGCCGACGAGTTCCTTTAATACAGAAATCTCAAAAGCCCCACACTGTTGGGGCTTTTCTTTATCCAATCTCGAACCACAGATTAACTCAGTTTAACTGCTTGAATTCACAATACAGTTAAGCCACTCATAGATAGGTACTGATATGTCAGGTGATAGAAAACGCGGCTTCCTTCGCCCTGAAGAAGATAATACGGTTGCCCAACCTCAGAAATGGGGGCTGCCTGACTACACCTCTGACGTGAGCAAACAAGCCAAAGAAACCGCTTTTAACTACGACCCTAGTTGGATGCCAACGGTTGAAGAAGCCATTGAAGATGAAGAGCTGGTTCTGACTGAAGAGCAAATCGAGCTGATTAAACAAGGCGCTTATCAGGAAGGGCTGCATCAAGGCCAAGAGGCGGGCTTTAAGCAAGGCTATGAAAAAGGCAAAGAAGAAGGTTTTGCTGCCGGTCACGAAGAAGGCAACGAAGCCGGCAAGCTTGAAGGCGTAACCGCGGGTCAAGAGTACATTCAACAGCAGGTGGCCGTCTTCATGGGGCTGGCAAACCAGTTCGCTCAACCATTAGAGTTGATGAACGCTCAGGTGGAGAAGCAATTGGTCGACATGGTGCTTACCATGGTCAAAGAAGTGGTTCATGTTGAAGTGCAAACCAACCCACAAATCATATTAGATACCGTTAAAGAATCGGTAGAGTCGTTGCCGATTTCTGGTCACGCAATCACATTGAAACTCAATCCGGAAGATGTGGCGATCATTCGCTCTGCGTATGGCGAAACTGAATTGGACTGTCGTAATTGGACACTGGTAGCAGAGCCAGCACTCAACCGTGGTGACGTGCAAATCGAAGCAGGTGAGTCGAGCGTTAACTACCGCATGGAAGATCGCGTAAAGAACGTCATTCAAAACTTCTGCGGCGCAAACCGTCACCAAGGTCATGAGTAATGCTTGAGTTAGCGAACCGTCTCAGTCAGTACAAAGTCGAAGGGTTAAAATCACGACCGATTGCCTCAGGTAAGTTAGTACGCGTTGTTGGCTTAACGCTTGAAGCGACCGGCTGTAAAGCGCCAATCGGAAGTTTGTGTTTAGTCGAAACTATGTCTGGTCAGATGGAAGCCGAAGTCGTCGGTTTCTCTGGCGATAACCTCTTTTTGATGCCGAGTGAACAAATCACCGGGATCTTACCTGGCGCTCGCGTCACGCCAATGACCACCGAAAGTGGTATCCCTGTTGGAATGGAACTGCTTGGTCGAGTGATCGACGGCGTAGGTAATCCACTCGACGGGTTAGGTCCAATCTATACAGAGCAACGCGCTTCATTTAATGCGGAGCCAATCAACCCGTTAGCTCGTAAACCGATTTCTGAACCACTCGATGTCGGCTTGAAAGCCATTAATGGTTTGCTAACCGTGGGTAAAGGGCAACGTATCGGTCTGTTTGCTGGCTCTGGTGTCGGTAAATCCGTAACTCTGGGCATGATGACTCGAGGCACAACTGCGCAAGTAGTGGTCGTAGGCCTAATCGGTGAGCGTGGACGAGAAGTTAAAGAATTTATTGAAGAGATTCTTGGTGAAGATGGCCGTAAGCGTTCGGTTGTTGTTGCCGCTCCTGCCGACTCATCACCATTGATGCGCTTAAAAGGCTGTCAAACCGCGTTGGCTGTCGCCGAGTACTTCCGCGACCAAGGCTTAGATGTTCTGCTACTCATGGATTCATTGACCCGTTTTGCTCAAGCTCAGCGTGAAATTGCTCTGTCTGTGGGTGAGCCGCCAGCAACCAAGGGCTATCCGCCATCAGTCTTCGCTAAGCTTCCTGCGCTGGTGGAACGAGCAGGTAACGGCAATGATGAACAAGGTTCTATCACGGCTTTCTTTACCGTGTTAACCGAAGGCGATGACTTACAAGATCCGATTGCGGATGCGTCGCGAGCAATTCTCGATGGTCACGTTGTGTTATCTCGTGAGATGGCCGATGCCGGTCACTACCCAGCGATTGACGTTGAGAAATCCGTCAGTCGTGTTATGCCGCAAATCACCACTGAAGAACATGTCTTGATGTCGAAAGCGGTAAGGCAAGTGCTGTCTATCTGTCGTAAAAACCAAGATTTGGTGTCGATTGGTGCTTACAAGCCAGGAACGGATCCAGCAATCGATAGTGCCTTCACGTTGAAACCAAAACTGGATGAGTACTTGCAGCAGAAGATGAAAGAGACCGTCCCATACGACATGTGCGTCAACATGTTGAAACATGTATTGGGTGGCTAACGGGTGAATAAGGTTAGTCATGGATAACGCATTAGAATTTTTGCTCGATCAAGCCAAAGATCAAGAGAACCAAGCGGTACTTGCGCTCAACAAAGCGAACTCTGAGCTGCAAGGCTACTATGAGCAGGTTGCGCAGATTGAAAAGTATCGACTGGATTATTGTCAGCAGCTCGTTGACCGCGGTAAGGCTGGCTTAACGGCGAGCCAATATGGTCACTTGAACCGCTTCTTAACTCAGTTGGATGAAACATTATCCAAACAGAGAGAAGCCGAGCACCACTTTAAAAATCAAGTCGACAACTGCCAAAGCTACTGGATGGAGTTACGCAAAAAACGTAAATCCTACGAGTGGTTGATGGAGAAAAAGCAGAAAGAGAAAGCAAAGCTGCAAGATCGAAGAGAACAAAAGCAAATGGATGAGTTTTCGACTCTGTTATACAGCCGAAAGAAGATGTGATCCTAAGCCACGAATGACGTCAGTGCTGTTCTCTATATTGTGAAAACCGAACTTATAGGCATGTTTCTTGCTCCGTTTTATATAAAATTGCGCGTTATGCCCACCAAAGGCATGAAAAGCATCCGACTTTCTTTTTGTTGCCTGATTCATGGCAGCAAAGCTAGTAGATAGAGCTTGTATATATGAATGTTAGTCTTTCCTCAAATTCAGCGACCAACAAAATGTCATCGTTGTTGGACACCGGTTCTGCCTCTTCCAAGGTAGAAGAAACCGGCGACTCTAAAGGTTTCTTTGAGTCCTTTAAAGAAGCGCTCGGCTTTGAAGAAAGTGACAGTAAAGTCGCAGCAAAAGACACAGAAAGCACTGCGAAACCTGATACTAAACAGACATCTACCGAAGGTGAAGCGTCAGCCGAAGCGAACAAAGGTGATTCCGCTGAATCAAAGGCTACTGACGAAGTGAGCGAAGCGCAAAGCTCAGAAGTAGAAGGCGAGAAAGCTGCTGATAAAACATCAGCAGAGGCTGCGTCTGGATCTGAGGCTCAGCTCAAAGCCAATTCGGGCACTGATAGCACTGTCGCTGATAAGACTGTTGCAGATAAGGCAGATGGTAAAGATGCGCAGGATACGACTAACGAATCTAAAGAACATATTGCTCAATCCCAAACTCAGGGTCCATCAGCGGTAGATGGTGCTACGCAGGCATCGCAAGCCAATGCAGCGATGAGCGAAGGCAATAAATTGCTTGGTCAATTGGATGAGGCAAACAAAACCCTAAATCAAGCGCCAAACGGCAAAGGCTTGCCTCAGCAAGGTCAGGTAGAACAAGCCCAAGGTAATATCACCGGTGCTTCTGTTGCAGGAGTTTCCGTTACGGATAAGGCGACACAACAAGCTAAGGCTGCAAATCAGGAGAAGAGCCTTGAAGTCGATTCTGAAATCGCTGTACTTACCGGAGGTAAGGGTGTTTCTCAGCTAACTGATACTGAAATTCGACAGTTGATGGATAAAGGCGTCACTCCAGAACAAATTGAAGCCAGTATGAGCCGAGAGCTGAGCCAAAAGAATGCAGCTAGTGCGGTTGCTGCCGAGCAGAGCCAAGCATTGTCAGCCGTGGATATTGAACTGGCAAAGCAAGTAGATGCCCATACCAAAGCGCTAAACCAATTGAATGGACAAATCGAATCAGAGCAGTCTGTTGTCGATAGCTTGCTTGATAAGCAACAAAGTGGCGCTAAGTTGACGGTTGATGAGCAAGCCGCTTTGGCTAAAGCGACCTCTAACCTAGACCTGTTGAATCAACAGCTCGCTAACGTTCAACAACAAGTAACAGCTTTGCTAAGTCAAGCTCCGGCTGCGAACAGTGCGTCTGGTGAACCCACTGCTATCGATTGGGATAATACGGATTCAAGCGAAACTAAAGCCTTAGCTGCGGCAGCATCAACAGCAGCTGTAGCGACGGCTACACAACAAGTGTCAGCGCAGGCCGCTTCTCAATCAGCAAACAATGCTCTTACGGACAAGGCGGCAATGCTGCACGCCAATAATGCACATGCAGCCCAACAGGCCGCAGCTCAACAAGCTAATGTGGCTTCACCTCAGCAGCAAGCAACGTTGGATCCAGCTTTAACCGCGCAAGGAATGGCGATGAATGCAACGCCAGCTGCCACAAAAGCAGGCTCGACTGATACGCTTCTTAAAGCGGGCGCCGGTGCAGCAGCACTGTCTGGTTTGGGTAAAGCGGGTGCTAAAGAAGATTCTAAAGATTCGACCTTTGCTCAGCAGATCGCTTCTGCGGCTGGTGCACAAGGTACGGCAACGGTGGGTTCAGCACCTACGCGAGCTGAAATTCAAGCTGCTCAACAAGCGCCCTTACAGCTCACCAAAGAGCTAGCCAATGAGCAAGTGGCTGAAAAAGTACAAATGATGATGTCTAAGAACCTTAAGAACTTGGACATTCGTCTCGACCCACCAGAATTGGGCCAAATGAAAATCCGCATGACCATGAATAATGACGTGGCAAACGTGCACTTTACGGTGAGTAATCAGCAAGCGAGAGATGTGATTGAACAAACCTTACCTCGCTTGAGAGAGATGCTTGCTCAGCAAGGTCTGCAGCTTGCCGATTCGTCTGTTCAACAACAGAACTCCGGTCAGGGACAAGATAGATACAACAATGGTGAGCAACAATCCGGCGCTAACCGCACAAATGATACGCAAGGTGATGAAAACCTTGATAGTGGCAGCAATCTTGAATTGAATGTCGCATCAAAGCGTGATGGAATTAGTTATTATGCCTAATATCAGGCTAAGAACGCTTGGTTAATAGAAAAAAACAGTTAATAAAAAGAACCATCAGTTAATCGCAAGAACAGGAAGTTAGAGTAAGATATGGCCGAAGAACAAGATGCACCTAAAGGGAAGAGCAAGCTCCTTATAATTATTATTGCCGTAGTTGTGTTACTGCTTGGTATAGGTGGTGCGCTGTACTTTTTCTTAGGTTCTGACGATAGCGCCTCTGAATCTCAGTCTCAGCCAGCAACGGCTGTGGTCGCTGCAGAGCCGGTTATGTATGTTAATATTCCTCAGCCCTTCTTGTTTAATGTGACAGGTGACAAAAAAGATCGCCTAGTTCAGATAAAAGCACAGCTCATGGTACGTGGCAGTAAGAATGAAGACCTGGCTCGTTACCACTCTCCACTTGTAGAAAGTACGCTACTGGCCACGTTCGCTTCGGCAACGGTTGATCAATTGCGCTCACCAACAGGCCGCGTGGAACTGCGTAATAAGGCAACAGAAGATATTAAAGCAAGCCTGGCTCAAGCTGTTGGCCAGCCTGTGATTGAAAAAGTGTTATTCACTGACTTCGTAATTCAATAGGTAATTTGTGACCGATTTATTAAGCCAAGACGAAATTGATGCGCTGTTACATGGCGTTGATGATGTTGAAGAAGTTGAAGATGTCTTAGAAACCGAAAATGACAATGCGGTCAATTTCGACTTCTCATCTCAAGATCGAATCGTCCGTGGTCGAATGCCGACCCTTGAACTTATTAACGAGCGCTTCGCACGTCATATGCGTATCAGCTTGTTTAATATGTTACGTAAAACGGCTGAAGTGTCGATCAACGGCGTACAGATGATGAAGTTTGGTGAGTACCAAAACACATTGTATGTACCCACCAGTTTAAACATGGTTCGTTTCCGTCCATTGAAAGGTACGGCACTCATCACCATGGAAGCTCGTCTGGTTTTCATTCTCGTAGAGAACTTTTTTGGCGGTGATGGTCGTTTCCACGCCAAGATTGAAGGTCGTGAATTCACGCCTACTGAAAGACGAATCATTCAGTTACTGCTGAAAATTGTTTTTGAAGATTACAAAGAAGCTTGGTCGCCAGTGATGGGGGTTGAGTTTGAATACTTGGATTCCGAAGTGAACCCAAGTATGGCGAACATTGTGAGCCCAACCGAAGTGATTGTTGTGAGTTCGTTCCACATTGAAGTGGATGGCGGTGGTGGTGACTTCCACGTTGTCATGCCTTACTCCATGGTTGAGCCGATCCGTGAACTGCTTGATGCGGGTGTTCAATCAGACAAGATGGAAACCGATGTTCGTTGGAGTACCGCACTGCGTGATGAGATCATGGATGTGCCCGTCAATTTCCGCGTGAATTTGCTAGAGCAAGATATTTCCCTTCGTGATCTGATGGAGCTGCGCCCTGGTGATGTTATCCCAATGAACATGCCTGAGCACGCAACCATGTTTGTCGAAGAACTGCCGACTTATCGTGTGAAAATGGGCCGTTCTGGTGAGAAGCTTGCAGTACAGATTTCGGAAAAAATTCAAAGACCACATGTGGTTAAAACTGATCTCGCTTTTCTAGGTAAAGACTTATTGTCTGAGCTCGAAAACAGTGATGATGACGACGAATAGTAAAATAGATAAAAGTATAGGAATTGGTAATGGAACCTAGTGAAGATCAAAAGCTAGCAGACGAATGGGCTGCAGCACTTGGTGAAGATCCTTCAGCGCCGTCAATTGATGTTGATGATGTGCTTGCGGCACCACTTGATGAGCTAACCGATTCATCATCTCCGATTTCTGAAGATGAGCGTCGTAAGCTGGATACCATTATGGATATTCCAGTGACTATTTCGATGGAAGTTGGTCGCTCTCAGATCAGTATCCGTAATTTACTTCAGTTGAACCAAGGTTCGGTTGTTGAGCTAGATAGAATTGCTGGTGAGTCACTGGATGTGATGGTAAACGGTACCTTGATTGCTCATGGTGAAGTGGTTGTGGTGAACGACAAGTTTGGTATTCGTTTGACTGACGTTATTAGCCAAACAGAACGAATTAAGAAGCTGCGTTAATGAGCTTTTTGTCTCAAAGACTTGCGGGCTCTTTTCTCGGAATGACAGGTTTGTTACGAGGAATCTTGGGAGTAGGGCTATTAACGGCTCCTTCCATTGCCTTTGCAGCAACACCGCCTTCTCTCGATTTAGCGACCACCTTTGGGTCGCTAATTTTCGTTATAGCCTTCATTTTATTTATTGCTTGGCTACTCAAGCGAATGCAAGTACCTGCGATGTCGAATCAACAAGGTTTGGCGATTGTTAGGCAAATCCCTGTTGGTACTAAAGAGCGCATCGCTATTGTGCAAGCGGGTGATGAACAGTTCTTGGTAGGGATTACCACACAATCGATTCAGCTGATCTCTAAGCTTGATAAACCTCTTACTCAGGAGATGCTGGAAAAAAGTACATTTTCAAGTCAGCTTTCCCAGCTAATAAAAAAAGATGCAAACAAGTAACGGACTTTTGAACTCCTCTTACTTTCACCAAGCCGGAGTTTTCCGAACGGTGAAAGTGTGGTTGGTTCAGCTTATTCTCCTATGCTCAATCATATTCAGTGTGTCGGTATTTGCACAAGCTGAAGACGGCACCGTCATTCCTGCGAATACCGCTGGCTCGGAATCGGTGACTATCAGCACGATGGAACAAGACCAAGCCAAATCGACAACCATGACCACGGGCAGCTTAACTGGCAATGGTGGCGGCATACCTGCCTTTACCATGACAACCAATGCCAATGGCGGTGAAGACTACTCGATTAACCTGCAAATTCTCGCGTTAATGACCATGCTTGGCTTCTTGCCGGCGATGGTGATTTTGATGACATCGTTCACTCGTATTGTGGTAGTGATGTCTATCTTGCGTCAGGCGATGGGTCTACAACAAACACCGTCTAACCAAGTCATTATTGGTATTGCGATATTCTTGACCTTCTTCATCATGTCGCCAGTGATTAACCAAGTGAACGAACAAGCAGTTCAGCCATATCTTAATGAACAGATCTCGGCACGACAGGCATTTGATGTTGCCCAAGAACCGATTAAATCCTTCATGCTTAAACAGACTCGAATCAAAGATCTTGAAACCTTTGTTGAGATTTCTGGTGCGGAAGTGACTAACCCTGAAGATGTTTCGATGGCGGTTCTGATTCCAGCATTTATCACATCGGAATTAAAAACGGCTTTCCAAATCGGCTTTATGCTGTTTTTGCCGTTCTTAATCATCGACTTGGTGGTGGCATCGGTATTGATGGCTATGGGTATGATGATGTTGTCACCGATGATTGTATCGCTGCCGTTTAAGTTGATGCTGTTTGTTCTGGTTGATGGCTGGAACTTGATACTCTCCACACTCGCCGGCAGTTTTGCCTTGTAGCTGGGGGAATAATGAATCCTGAAATATTCGTAGAGTTGTTCCGAGATGCCCTTTGGATGGTATTAATCATGGTTTGCGCCATCATTATTCCTAGCCTGTTGATCGGTTTGGTTGTGGCTGTTTTCCAAGCTGCGACCTCAATCAACGAACAAACCCTAAGTTTCCTGCCGCGTTTGATCGTAACTTTGTTGGCGTTGATGCTATTCGCACACTGGATGACCCAGATGATGATGGAGTTCTTTTTTGAGCTCATCGAACGCTTGCCGCAAGTTCTGTATTAAACCGATATGGAATACCCAACGAGCCTTGTACTAGAGTGGTTAGCCAATTATTTTTGGCCATACACTCGCATCTCAGCGATGCTGATGGTGATGACGGTAACAGGGGCACGCTTCGTGTCGCCGCGTATTCGTCTGTATTTAGGCTTGGCGATCACTTTTGCGGTGATGCCTGCGATTCCGGCCGTTCCCAAAGAGATTGAACTTCTGTCCTTTCAAGGCTTCCTGACTGTCTTCGAGCAAATTGTGATTGGCGTGGCCATGGGTTTTGTTACCCAGTTCATGATTCAAACCTTTGTTATGCTGGGTCAGATCCTCGGTATGCAATCGAGCTTGGGTTTTGCATCAATGGTCGACCCGGCTAACGGGCAAAATACGCCGGTACTTGGTCAGCTGTTCATGCTGCTAGCGACCATGTTTTTTTTGGCGACCGATGGTCACTTGAAAATGCTGCAGCTGGTGGTGTTTAGTTTTAAGACCTTGCCGATTGGCAGTGGCTCTCTAACCTCTGTAGATTTTCGAGAGCTCGCATTGTGGCTTGGTATCATGTTCAAAACAGCACTGGCGATGTCCTTATCGGGGATTATCGCGCTGCTAACGATTAACCTTTCTTTTGGTGTAATGACGCGTGCGGCACCTCAATTAAACATCTTTTCTTTGGGTTTTGCATTTGCGCTACTCGTGGGTCTGTTACTTTGTTGGTACATCCTTGGCGGCTTGTATAGTCACTATGAGCTATTCTGGATGCAGGGCGAACAACAGATATGTCGTCTAATCCGGTTAGATTGCTAGGAGACTGAAATGGCAGAGTCAGACGGTCAAGAACGCACAGAAGACGCCACGCCCAAACGCTTGCAACAGGCCAAAGAGAAAGGGCAGGTTGCAAGGTCAAAAGAGCTAGCGTCAGCATCGGTATTAATTGTCGGTGCGATTGCTTTAATGTGGTTTGGCGAATCGATGGCGAAGGCTTTGTTCGAGGCGATGCAACGCCTGTTCTCTTTGAGTCGCGACGAGATCTTTGACACTAACAAACTCCTAGAAATCGCTGGTGGTGCACTGGTGAACCTGCTGTTCCCGCTGTTTTTGATACTGATAACTTTGTTTGTTGCTGCCGTCATCGGCGCTGCGGGTGTCGGTGGGATTAACTTCTCAATGCAAGCGGCGATGCCAAAGGCGTCTAAGCTCAACCCACTCAGTGGTATCAAGCGTATGTTTGGCCTGCAAAGTTGGGTTGAACTGCTCAAGTCTATTCTTAAAGTAGCGCTCGTATCGGGGATGGCGATTTATCTGATTCAAGCCTCTCAGCATGATTTAATGCAGCTGAGCATGGACGTCTATCCACAAAACATCTTCCATGCCTTGGATATCTTGCTCAACTTTATTCTGTTGATCAGTTGTTCTTTGTTGATTGTTGTGGCGATTGATATCCCATTCCAGATTTGGCAACACGCTGATCAGCTGAAGATGACCAAACAAGAAGTCAAAGACGAATTCAAAGACACTGAAGGTAAGCCGGAAGTGAAAGGCCGAATTCGTATGCTTCAAAGGGAAGCGGCTCAGCGTCGCATGATGGCTGATGTCCCTCAAGCGGATGTGATTGTGACCAACCCGGAACACTTTTCAGTGGCGCTGCGCTATAAGCAGAATCAAGACAAAGCACCAATTGTGGTTGCTAAAGGTGTCGACCACATGGCGATGAAGATCCGAGAGATTGCGCGTGAAAATGACATCTATATCGTTCCAGCGCCGCCATTGGCGAGGGCGCTTTATCATACCACTGAGCTAGAACAACAAATTCCTGACGGTCTGTTTACAGCAGTTGCACAAGTGCTTGCATATGTTTTCCAGCTTAAACAGTACCGAAAACGAGGTGGTGAGCGACCAAAGCTGCAAGATTCTAATATGCCGATCCCACCTGATTTACGTCATTAGATCAATTGCTTGAGCTCTGCGTGATGAACCCTGATAATAGCGAGCTAGCTAATCTTCCTTTTATAGAGGTGATGGCGATAATTTGACGTGAGATGTTGGTACAGTGTTTGCTGTAGTAGCCTGAACATTATAAGCCCATAGCAAACAGCCCTGACTAAGACCTAATCCACTTGTTCAGAGAGCTACAACATAGCGAAACTGTCTAGATTTATGAAATTCTCCCTGCCTTTTGTGGACAAGCTACCTAAAATCCCTAACCGTGCCATGCCTGCGATTGGTGCACCTGTTATGGTACTTGCAACGCTTGCTATGGTGGTGTTGCCCATTCCAGCTTTCTTGTTGGATATGTTCTTCACCTTCAATATTGCACTGTCTATGGTTGTGCTATTGGTATCGGTTTATACCCGCAGGCCTTTAGATTTCGCTGCATTCCCGACCGTCCTGCTGATTGCGACTCTACTTCGATTGGCCTTGAACGTTGCTTCGACACGTGTGGTATTGCTCCATGGTCACGAAGGTGGCGACGCGGCAGGTAACGTGATTGAAGCCTTCGGTAACGTGGTTATCGGTGGTAACTACGCGGTTGGTTTAGTGGTGTTCTTGATTCTTATGATCATCAACTTCATGGTTGTAACCAAAGGTGCGGGTCGTATCTCGGAAGTAAGCGCGCGTTTCACGTTAGACGCCTTACCGGGTAAACAGATGGCAATCGATGCCGACTTGAACGCAGGTTTGATCGACCAAGACCAAGCGCGTCTGAGACGTTTTGAAGTCACCAAAGAAGCTGACTTCTACGGTTCCATGGACGGTGCTTCTAAGTTTGTTAAAGGCGATGCGATCGCTGGTATCTTAATCTTATTCATCAACATCATTGGTGGCTTGAGCATTGGTATGGCTCAGTTTGATCTTGGTTTTGGTGAAGCAATCGAAATCTACACGCTACTGACTATCGGTGATGGTCTGGTTGCACAAATTCCATCTCTATTACTGTCTATTGCAGCTGCGATGATGGTAACGCGCCAAAATACTGATGAAGATATGGGTGAGCAACTTGTCTTCCAGATGTTCGACAATCCAAAAGCCTTGATGATCACCGCCGCCATCCTTGGCATCATGGGTATTGTTCCGGGTATGCCACATTTCTCGTTCTTGAGCCTTGCCATCGTTGCAGGCGCGGGGGCGTATTACATCGATAAAAAGAACAAGAAGAAGGCGGAAGAGCCTAACCTTCCGGCGACAGTTGAAGCGAATGGAGAAGTAGGCTCTCAGAAGGAGCTCTCTTGGGATGATGTTCAACCTGTCGATATTATTGGTTTAGAAGTGGGTTACCGTTTAATTCCTTTGGTTGATAGAGACCAAGGTGGTGAATTGCTTGAACGCGTTAAAGGTGTGCGTAAAAAGCTGTCTCAAGACTTTGGTTTCTTGATCCCAGCGGTACACATTCGCGATAACCTAGAACTGACACCAAACAGCTACCGTATTACCCTGATGGGTGTTGCTGTGGGTGAAGCTGAGATTAAGCCAGACATGGAGCTCGCGATTAACCCGGGCCAAGTCTATGGCATGATCGATGGCGAGCCGACGATTGACCCTGCCTTTGGCCTTGAAGCGGTTTGGATTCGTGAAGAGCAGCGTGAACACGCACAAGCTCTAGGTTATACCGTTGTAGATTCTTCTACAGTACTGGCGACACACCTTAGCCAGCTGCTAACCAACAACGCATCGCAGCTCATTGGCCACGAAGAAGTTCAGAACTTACTTGAGATGCTCAGCCGCTCAACACCTAAGCTGGTGGAAGGTTTTGTACCGGATCAATTGCAGTTGGGTGTGGTTGTGAAAGTGCTACAGAACCTGCTGAATGAAGCGATTCCAATTCGTGACATTCGAACCATAGTCCAAACTTTGTCGGAGTATTCAGGTAAGAGTCAAGAACCTGACATACTTACTGCGGCGGTTCGCATCTCATTGAAACGATTAATTGTTCAGGAAATCAATGGTATAGAGCCCGAGTTACCAGTGATAACCTTGATTCCTGAGCTGGAACAAATCTTGCATCAAACCATGCAGGCATCCGGCGGAGAATCTGCTGGTATTGAACCTGGTTTAGCCGAACGTTTACAGACCTCTCTCAGCCACGCTACACAAGAGCAAGAGCTGAAAGGTGAGCCCGCGGTACTATTGACCTCTGGCGTGTTGCGTTCGACTCTGGCTAAGTTCGTGAAGAACACGATCCCAAGCTTGCGAGTCTTGTCTTACCAAGAAATACCGGACGAAAAGCAGATACGTATAGTACAAGCTGTTGGTAATTAAGCCGCCTAATTAGAACGGACAATCGAATTGAAAATTAAACGATTTTTTGCAAAAGATATGCGAACGGCTCTGCTCCAAGTTAAAGAAGAACTTGGTTCAGAAGCGGTGATCATGTCTAACAAAAAGGTCGCAGGTGGCGTGGAAATTGTTGCCGCTATTGATGGCGAATCCAGCCCGTCGACAGCGAGCCAGAGATTAAATAAACCTCAGCAGCCTGCACAAAGCCAATATACGCAAATGGCCGCGCCCGCAGCTCCTGCTGGGCGACGTCAACTAGACGATGACAAGGTTAGCCTACAGTCGAATGTTGAAGGTGGACGCTCAATGACTAAGCGCTTTGCGAATATGCTTAAGCAATACAGTCATGGCGCCGATGATGAGCCACAGCATCGTGCAGAAAATGAAGATTCATTGTCAGCATTGCTCAATCGCCAATCAAGCACGGGCCATAAGCCTCATAGTCATCAGACTCAAAGCAATTTGCAGTCTCATGGCCATCAGCAATCTCACGGTAACCAACAGTCTCACGGAAATCTTGATTCTGCATTTGCTCGTGAAACGGGTTTGTCTAAGTTGATTGCTGAAGACCGCAGAGTAGAGCGCCCGACACCTCGCTTGGATCCTACCCGTTATGATCGTGGTCGAGAGAACACTCAGTCCAAAGGTTCTGATACTGAAATGGAAACGATGCGCGAAGAGATGACCTCAATTCGTCGTCTGTTAGAGCATCAAGTTTCTGGGTTGATGTGGCAAGAAGTTGAGCGCCGTGAACCACTGAGAGCCATGCTTATTAAGCGCCTTGAACGTATGGGTGTATCTGCAGAGCTTGCCGATCAAATGGCTTGCTACATTCCTGAAGATACTAAACCTGCACGTGCATGGAAGGCTCTGTTAGCTCTGGTTGCTGACCAAATCTCCGTTACACAAAAAGATATTTTAAAACGCGGCGGTATTGTGGCTCTACTTGGCCCAACCGGCGTGGGTAAAACAACGACTGTTGCAAAGCTAGCTGCACGTGCTGCCATGGAATATGGCGCTGATAACGTCGCACTAGTGACAACTGACACATATCGTATAGGTGCACATGAGCAGTTATCGATCTACGGCCGAATTATGGGTTGTCCTGTAAGAGTTGCTAAAGATTCTAGCGAACTGGCCGATGTAATATATCAGTTACGTAATCGTCGCCTGATTCTGGTCGATACTGCAGGCATGGGACAACGAGATGTTCGCCTATCTGAGCAGTTAGACACATTGATGCAAGAGAGTGGTTCCGTTATCAATAGCTACCTTGTGTTGCCTGCAACCGCGCAACGCAAAGTGCTGCAAGAAACAATTGAACACTTTAGAAGAATCCCGTTGTCGGGATGCATCATGACTAAGCTGGATGAATCCCTAAGTCTAGGTGAATTCATCAGTGTCGTAATACAAAATGCATTACCAGTTGCTTACATAGCAAATGGTCAACGAGTTCCTGAAGATATCGTTATAGCTCAGCCAAAGTACATGATTGCTAAGGCTAATGAGCTATTAGAAAAATCTACAGAGAATGAACCTCATTACTGGAATAGCGATTCTGAAGGGCTCTAGGCGGCGGATAAATATGAATGAAAATATGATACATGACCAAGCTAGCGGCCTCCGTCGCTTAACCAAGCCTTCACTCACAAAAGTTATCGCTGTAACCGGTGGTAAGGGAGGCGTTGGTAAATCTAATGTGACGTTAGGTATGGCTATTTGCATGGCGCGCCAAGGCAAAAAAGTCATGGTGCTAGATGCCGATTTAGGACTAGCGAACGTCGATATCATGCTAGGTATTCGTTCTAAACGAAACCTTGGGCATGTGTTGGCTGGCGAATGTGAACTTAAGGATGCGATTGTCGAAGGGCCGCACGGAATTAAAATTATTCCAGCGACATCGGGCACTCAAAGCATGACTGAACTTTCACACGCACAGCATGCTGGTTTGATTCGCGCATTCGGTTCGCTTGAAGACGAGATGGATATCTTGTTGGTTGATACCGCAGCCGGTATTTCGGACATGGTGATCAGCTTCTCAAGAGCGGCGCAAGACGTGGTTGTCGTGGTATGTGATGAACCTACCTCGATCACGGATGCATATGCTTTGATTAAGCTTTTAAGCAGAGAACACCAAGTTCAGCGATTCAAAGTTGTTGCAAATATGGTCAGAAGCTACCGCGAAGGCCGAGAATTATTTGCAAAGTTGACTTTGGTCACAGAGCGCTTCTTGAATGTGAGCCTCGAACTCGTAGCATGTATTCCTTTAGATGATAAAGTACGTCAATCAGTCAAGAGACAGAAAATCGTAGTCGATGCGTTTCCTCGCTCTCCAGCTGCATTGGCAATCAGCTCTTTGGCTAACAAAGCCTTGACCTGGCCAATACCAAAAACACCGAGCGGACACTTGGAGTTCTTTGTTGAAAGGCTGCTGAATCGTACTGAATTTATAGAGGAACCATTTGGTGAATAAAGCGCTTACTTACGACCAACACGCTAATCACAATAGCCAACAGGCTTTTTTTGAGAAGTACTCTGTGTTGGTTAAACGTATCGCTCATCACTTGTTGGGGCGATTACCGCCTAATGTATTGGTTGATGACTTAATTCAAGCTGGCATGATCGGCTTGATTGAAGCGCAACAAAACTATGATGGTACCAAAGGCGCAAGCTTTGAGACGTATGCTGGTATTCGGATTCGCGGGGCAATGTTGGATGACATTCGCCGTGGGGACTGGGTGCCGAGATCGGTTCATAAGAACAATCGAGAAATCAGCAGTGCAATTGCGGAATTAGAGGGTATCCTCAACCGCGACCCGAGTGATGCCGAAGTGGCAAAACACATGGGGCTCAGTTTAGAGCAGTATCACAGTGCTTTAACTGACATTAATTGCTCAAGACTGGTTGGAATTGAAGATTTAGGCGTCTCAGATGATGTAATATCTCCGAATGAAGACTCTCAAGATAATACGCCTTTTCAAGGGGTTGCTGATGAGTCATTCCGCCAAGCTTTGATCGATTCGATAAAACAACTTCCGGAAAGGGAAGGCCTTGTGCTTTCGCTTTATTACGACGAAGAACTCAATTTAAAAGAGATTGGGGAAGTGTTAGGTGTCAGCGAATCTCGTGTCAGCCAAATACTGAGCCAATCTATGCAGCGTTTACGCACTAAGTTAAGTGCTTGGACACAGAACGACTAACAACACTGATCCTATTCAGTGGAGGCTAATTTGAACAAAAACATGAAAATTCTCATTGTTGATGATTTTTCAACGATGCGCCGAATTGTTAAAAACCTACTTCGCGATTTAGGTTTCAACAACACTCAAGAAGCAGATGATGGCTTGACCGCGTTACCTATGCTGAAAAAAGGCGAATTTGATTTCGTGGTAACTGACTGGAACATGCCAGGCATGCAAGGGATTGACCTGCTTAAACACATTCGCGCAGACGCAGAACTTAAGCACCTTCCAGTGCTTATGATCACAGCTGAAGCGAAGCGTGAGCAGATCATCGAAGCTGCGCAAGCGGGTGTTAATGGTTACATTGTGAAGCCTTTCACTGCTGCAACGCTGAAAGAGAAACTTGATAAGATTTTTGATCGCTTATAAGCATCAATAAATTTAGGCACTTCTAGGTAAACACTGACTGATAAGTTATCTGTTTATCTCGATAGCCTAAGCGCACAAAGTATGCGGAGTAAGGCCGAATTCAGGATGATTTCATTAGAACAAGCAAAAAAATTAGTAGAGCTGCTTGAGAACGATGAGCAGCAAAATGCTGATTCTCTTGTGAGAAGCATTTATGAAGATAACTTTAGTCTTCAAGACAATCCAATGCTTCAAGAAATAGGAAGTCTGACACGCGACCTCCACGACTCTTTGACTCAATTCAATTTCGATGAACGCATCAGCGTTATCGCAAATGACGAAATCCCTGATGCAAGGGATCGCCTTCAGTATGTCATTGATAAAACGGAAGTTGCGGCAAATAAGACGATGGACGCTGTCGATCGCTGTATGCCAATCGCAGACAACCTACACGAGTGTTTACTTCAAGTAAGGCCTCAATGGAATGAACTGATGCATGGCCGCATTGAGCTGGCACAATTTAAAGCTTTATGTCACCGCATTGATGGATTGCTTGTCCAAGTAGAAGGCGACAGTACTGAACTACGCGGACAATTGACTGAAATCTTGATGGCTCAGGATTTCCAAGATTTAACTGGGCAGATAATCAGCAAAGTTATTACCTTGGTGAATGAGGTGGAAGGACGTTTGGTCGAGATTCTCACGGTATTCGGTGCGAATCAAAAAGAGCCAACTCCAGAGTCAGAGAAGAAAGCATCGATTGCGCCTGAAGGTCCAATTATGAACCCAGAAGAGCGCGAAGACGCTGTCGCATCTCAAGATGAAGTCGACGATTTGTTATCCAGTCTTGGATTTTAAAGGTAACGTATGAGCTACGATTTAGACGAAGATATTCTTCAGGACTTTTTAGTCGAAGCAGGAGAGATCCTTGAACTCCTATCAGAACAACTGGTAGAGCTTGAGAATAACCCTGACGACAAAGACCTATTAAATGCTATTTTCCGTGGTTTCCATACAGTAAAAGGTGGTGCTGGTTTCCTAGCATTAACTGAGCTGGTGGATACTTGTCATGGTGCTGAGAATGTGTTCGACATTCTGCGAAACGGCCAACGCAGCGTAACATCAGGTTTGATGGATACCATGCTGCAGGCGCTAGATACAGTCAATGTACAGTTTCGCGCCGTGCAAGATCAGGAACCTTTAGTGCCAGCCGACCAATCTTTATTGGATGAACTTCACCGTCTCTGTAAACCAGAGTCTGCGGATGAAGTGGCACCAGTAGAAGCGCCTGCACCTATTATCCCTGAACCTGTTGTTGCAGCGCCTGAGCCTGTTATTGCTCCGGAACCTACTGCTGAAAGCTCAAACATCAATGCATCTTCAGTCGATGATATCTCTGAAGATGAGTTTGAACGCTTGCTTGATGAGCTTCACGGTAAAGGTGGTTCACCAACAGCGCCTTCTGCACCAACACCGCCGCCAGCACCCGCTGCACCTCAGTCTGTTGCTGACAGTGGTGATATTACTGATGACGAATTTGAAAAGTTATTAGATGAATTGCACGGTGCGGGTAAGAGCCCGACAGCGGCAAGTTCAACGCCTCCTCCACCGCCAACGCCGCCAGCAGCACCTGTTTCGGCGATGTCTGAAGGCGATGATCTGATGACTGACGAAGAGTTCGAGAAGTTACTTGACCAACTACATGGCTCAGGTAATGGACCTTCGATTGAAGAATTGGATGCCGCGACTAAGCCAGCAGAAGTTAAGGCAGTAGCACCTCAAGCTGCGCCTAAACCTGCTGCGCCAGTTGCCGTTAAAGCTGAGCCAAAACCGAGCGCTCCAGCAAAAGCTGAAGTTAAAGTGCCGGCTAAGAAGCAACAAGCTGAAGCGACAGTTCGTGTTGATACATCAACACTGGACACCATCATGAACATGGTGGGTGAACTGGTATTGGTGCGTAACCGACTAGTCAGCCTAGGCCTCAACAGCAACGACGAAGAAATGTCGAAAGCTGTCTCTAACTTAGATGTTGTTACTGCAGACCTTCAAGGTGCGGTAATGAAGACTCGTATGCAGCCGATCAAGAAAGTATTTGGTCGCTTCCCACGAGTTGTCCGTGACCTTGCTCGTAGCTTGAAGAAAGACATCGTTCTTGAAATGCGTGGCGAAGAAACGGACCTTGATAAAAACTTAGTAGAAGCACTTGCTGATCCCCTGATTCACTTGGTGAGAAACTCTGTCGATCATGGTATTGAAATGCCAAACGACCGTGTTGCTGCGGGTAAATCACAAACGGGTAAAGTGATTCTGTCTGCCTCTCAAGAAGGTGACCACATTGAACTGGCTATCGTTGATGACGGTGGCGGTATGGACCCTGATAAGCTTCGTGCTATCGCGGTTAAACGTGGCCTGATGGATGAAGATGCAGCGTCTCGCTTATCAAATAAAGAGTGTTTTAACCTGATTTTTGCTCCTGGCTTCTCAAGCAAAGAGCAGATCTCGGATATCTCTGGTCGTGGTGTGGGTATGGACGTTGTGAAAACAGCGATCAACACACTGAACGGCTCTATTGATATTGATTCAGAAATGGGACAGGGCACCAAGATCACCATCAAGGTTCCACTAACCCTAGCGATTCTACCAACCTTGATGGTCGGTGTTGCAGGTCACCCATTTGCATTGCCATTGGCATCGGTTAACGAGATTTTCCACCTAGATTTAAGCCGCACAAACGTGGTTGATGGTCAGCTGACGATCATCGTTCGCGATAAGTCTATTCCGTTGTTCTACTTGCAAAACTGGCTTGCACCTAAAGCGGGTATTGTTGAACTGCGCAAAGGACACGGCCATGTTGTTATCGTGCAACTTGGTAGCCAACGTGTTGGTTTTGTTGTCGATACGCTGATCGGTCAAGAAGAAGTAGTCATCAAGCCGCTTGATAAGCTTCTGCAAGGCACGCCAGGAATGGCAGGCGCGACAATTACAAGTGACGGACACATTGCATTGATTCTAGATGTGCCGGACTTGTTGAAGCAGTACGCAGCAGCGTCAAGAATTTAATTTAAGGATAAATATGGCGATTAAAGTATTAGTCGTTGATGATTCGAGTTTTTTTCGTCGTCGCGTTAGCGAGATCATCAACTCAGAGGCTCGCCTAGAAGTCATTGATGTTGCAGTAAACGGTAAAGAAGCCGTTGAGAAAGCGAAACAGCTAAGACCTGACGTAATCACTATGGACATTGAAATGCCTGTCATGGACGGTATCACTGCCGTTCGTGAGATCATGGCCGCGTCTCCAACGCCTATTTTGATGTTTTCATCGTTAACGCATGATGGAGCGAGAGCAACGTTAGATGCGTTAGATGCAGGTGCTCTCGACTTCTTACCTAAGAAGTTTGAAGACATCGCACGTAACCGCGACGATGCAGTTGCATTGCTTCAACAGCGAGTGATTCAGATTGCTGCAAAGCGTGCATTTATGCGTCGTGCTCCTATTGTGCCGAGAGCGACAGCAACGACTTCAACATCTACGCCATTACGCCAACCAATTTCAACAACAGCTGCGACTTCCACAGCGAAGCCTGCGGTTGCATCAACGGCGAAATTCAGAGCGTCAGGTAAGAAGTATCAATTAACAGCAATTGGTACGTCGACTGGCGGCCCTGTTGCTCTACAGAAGATTTTGACTCGCATCCCTGCCAACTATCCACATCCCATTGTGTTAGTTCAGCATATGCCTGCAACATTCACCGCTGCTTTTGCAAGTCGATTGAACACCTTGTGTAAGATTGAAGTTCGTGAAGCGCAAGACGGTGATGTGCTAAAGCCTGGCGTGGCGTATCTTGCTCCGGGTGGTAAACAGATGATGGTGGATGGCCGCGCAGGGTCTGCACGTCTAAGAATTATCGATGGCGGCGACCGCATGAACTACAAGCCTTGTGTGGATGTCACATTCGGCTCTGCAGCGAAGATCTACGGCGACAAAGTCTTGTCTATGATACTGACCGGTATGGGAGCAGATGGCCGAGAAGGTTCGCGTATGTTGAAAACTGCGGGCTCGACGATTTGGGCACAAGACGAAGATAGTTGTGTTGTATATGGTATGCCTCAAGCTGTAGCAAAAGCTGGCATTTCTACTGAAGACCTACCTCTAGACCGCATTGCGGAAAGGATCTTGGTTGAAGTTGGGTTAGCTTAGGTAAATCGAAATGATTGTTTGGAGTGTTGCAAACCAAAAAGGTGGTGTTGGTAAAACGACCACGACCGTGACTCTAGCAGGTTTACTTGCGTTGAAGGGGCACCGTGTTCTGTTGGTTGATACTGACCCACATGCATCACTGACCACCTATCTGGGTTACGACTCAGATACGGTGGAATCGAGCCTGTTTGATCTGTTCCAGTTGCGTGAGTTTAATGCGCAGACGGTAAGACCTTTGCTTCTACAAACGGAAGTCGAAGGTATCGATATTATCCCTGCGCACATGTCTTTGGCGACATTAGACCGTGTAATGGGAAATCGAAGCGGCATGGGGTTGATCTTGAAGCGTGCTTTGGCCGCTTTGAAAGACGACTATGACTATGTGTTGATTGATTGCCCGCCAATTCTTGGTGTGATGATGGTCAATGCATTGGCTGCTAGCGATCGTATATTGATTCCGGTACAGACTGAGTTTTTGGCGATGAAGGGCTTAGAGCGCATGATTCGCACTTTGACCATCATGCAGAAGTCTCGAAAAACACCGTTTAAGGTTACGATTGTCCCGACGATGTACGACAAGCGAACCAAAGCCTCACTGCAAACATTAACGCAGCTCAAAGATGATTACCCAAACCAAGTTTGGACGTCTGCTGTGCCGATTGATACCAAGTTTCGAGATGCGAGCCTAAAGCGCTTGCCAGCCTCTCATTTTGCATCGGGTAGCCGTGGTGTATTTGCTTATAAACAGTTGCTTATTTATCTCGAAAGGTTGGCGATAAATGAGCGCGAATAAAGAATCAACATTGGCGCAGCCAAGTCTCTCCAGTGAACAAGCACTGGATGATTATTTTACTGCGCTGTTAGGTGATGAAAGCTTTGAATCTGACGATTTTTTTGTTGACGAGTCGAGCGACGAATCACAATCTGAAGAGCCAGAGCCAGAGCCA
>NZ_JBFROI010000050.1:0-6632 GCF_041471405.1 Vibrio sp. 10N.261.52.C11 | reverse complement strand
GGCGTCTGCTCTGACACAAACAACTTAGATTTTAAAATGCTCGCGGCATGGTGCAAGATATCTTTTTCTTCTACAGAGAAAAGGCTGTGATTAGAGTAGTTAGCAAGTACAGACATAATAGATCCCTTTTAATATTTAAAGTCGTGAGGGGCGGCGCTCAGTCCGTGTTATTGGCCATACAAGCTAGTCAGAAGGTCTTTCGCTATTTCTTGATGCTTAGCGGTCGTTTCAACGTTTCTCTCTTCTTTTTTCGCGTAGGCGTAATCTTCTCGCATCTGTTTTACCGTCGTCACTCTGTCACATACGCTAATGCTCACCCCTTTTCCTTTCTGGCTTTCCTCCAAGATCAAAGAGTCGGTATAACCAAACTCCTTAAGTAAAATCTCATGCACTTTGACCGCTCGAACGCTCGAATTAAAGTCCATTGAATTCACCCAGATAAGTCCTTTTGAAACCGTCGCTGAAACAGTCGAACGAACTGCACGTTCAACGACCCGACAGGAGATATCATTTTTTGGTGAGCTTTCGTGCCCAGCGGCGAAACGCTGGTCGCTGAACATCGGTTTAGAGAGAGTTGGGGTTGAGTTTTGTTGTGCCATGAGGAGTTTCCTTTTTGTTTGAGTATCACTTTTATGGAGCCGCTTGGCTGTCCAGACCTCAAACAGGGTTCTTCTCTGCAGGGGCGCGAAGCGTTTATTTACCCTTGCAGAGAAGGTTCTGATTGAGGATGGTGAACAGTCTGCGAGCGCCATCCAGTGATGCGAGTCGAAAGGAAAATCGGCACATAAGAAAACAAGCCCTTACTCGAACTTAATTGAAGCCAGTGAAAGGCAATAAGGAGGCACGACGAAGCGCAGCTACGCAGTAGCGGAGGCGTTGGGTGATTGTTCGCAGTAACTTAATGTCACATCGAGCTTGCTCGATAACAGTGCCATAAGTTATCGCGAGAGGAGTGAAGCGACGGAATGAGCCGACCGAAGGGAGAACGCCCAATATTTAAGTTTAATACGTACTTTATAGATTGATTGGCGTTAGAAAAAGAACCGTCCGTACTCAATCTTCAAGGGTAAGTGTTCGAACGCGGTTCAAGTCAAATATCACAATAAATCTAAAGGGCTATTCGCCGTCTAGCCATTAACTCAATTAGCCTCCATCTTTTTGGTCAGGGAGAGTGGAAAGTGAAAAAGCTTGATGCAAAGAAACGCAGAGCATGGCAAAAGCTGCACTTGGCTGTTCATGTCGATACACCCGAAACCATGAGTGCGGAAGTCAGTTTTGTTGTGCCATGAGCCTCTAAAAAAGAAAGGTTGTCCCTCACTGAAACTCACCTCGAAAGAAGGTAATGCTTTGGGAAGAGAGTGGAGCAATAAATGAAGCGGAAAAGGCGCTAACGAGCGGTAAAACGAGTTTGAAATACTACAACGCTCAGATAGGTGAAATGATAGTAAATGTCAAAACTACAAACAAAAATTATAGCTCTGGCTATGCCAGTTAGAAGCCAACGGTTAGCCATAGACGATGTAGCTTTATCTCCAGGCAGATTTTATCAACACCACCACTTTGCCACACAACCCTTTATGCTTGAGCAGCTAATGAGAAAGTTGTGCGAGTTCGTCTGTATTCAATCCCGTGACATCCATAATGGTTTGTTGATCTAGACCATTAAGCAGCATCTTACGCGCCATATCCTTGAGCGCTTCTTGGCGGCCTTTTTCCTCACCTAATTGTATACCTTCTTGGCGCCCTTCTTGGCGGCCACGTTGCTCGCCTTGTTGGCGCAATTGTTCTGCAATAGTCATAAGTGTTTCCTCGTGTTTCGGTACTGATGAGACCAGTGACGTAATTAACGCTTCTAGGTTACTTGTTTCACCCACTTGGAGTAGGTAGCTCATCAATGACTGTACTTGCTTATCTGTAGTGTAATCGGTGAAGAGCAATGTGACCAGAGGCTCAAGGAAATCCATGATATCGCGATGCCTAGCGTGCTTTTGTACAAGTTCAAGTAACGCGATACGGCGATGTTGCATTATCTCATCATCGGAGATAACAGTGACATCGACCAATGGAAAATCTTGAGTATAGAGAGCCTTAGCCATCTTAGGGTTAGCAAAACCTTTTAACCAATTCATCTCATATGGGTAGGGCGAGACTTGGCCATGGTAAAACTGCAAAGGGATCACCAAGGGTAAATGCTCATGACCCGCTTCAATATGTTGTTGCATGGCAGCGATAGCGTAACGCATCAGTCTGAACGCCATGTGTTTATCTGGCCGACTCTGGTGCTCGATTAACGCATAGACGTACCCTTCCCCCTGAGACGTTTTAAGAGAATAAAGGACATCCGAATAGTAAGGCCGTAAGTTTTCTTCTATAAAGCTGCCTGATTCGAGCTTTAGGGTAGTCAAAACAGTACCATGATAAAAATTCTGCACCATGTTGGTTTCTTTCTACACATCAATTTAGTTCATTTACTCTAAGTAATCTTTGCCCCATTCTGCGTTTCGGCAGCTAGCTATCACAGAATGCAGCCGCCAATTTTGACCTACTTGTTCTTATGTCTAGAGCTCTAACTATGTGACCAAATCTGCTAATCCACTACATTAGAAGGGCAACTCTCTTCCCTGTAATTGATCGTTCTCCCGTAAAATTCGAGCTTATCTAGTAATAAACTGCCGAATACCTTTTTGGTCATTTAATTTTCACATCCAAACCAAGTGATATTAAGGTACCTACCAGTGTTGTGATCACCACCGATATCAATGAACCAATCAGCACATACTCAGTCATGCTTCGGTCGTCTGATTTATTCAACTCACCAAACCTAAATATTGACTTAGCCGCCAATACAAAACCCACAGCTGCATAGCTCCCCACAAGCGTAAAGGTCAGTATTAACACTCGCTCTAAGTAACCGATCAACTCACCACCTGCGATAAGACCACTAATACTAGTAGTATCTTGAGCTGATATTGGAAACTTCCTTAAGACGCAGCCAATCACAATCGAAGTTGGCTTGAGAATTAGTAAGTAAGCAAATACCACCATAACACCATCTGAGAACTTCTCATCTTGTAGTACGGCATCGATCATTACACCATCTGCCATGTGAAAGGCAATGGCTACTAGCACTGATACATGCAAAGTCTGGTCGATAATAAAATAGGAAAACTTACCACCATTTCGTGCTCTTACTTTCCACAAATCGATAATAAAATGACTTACCGCTATGATAACTACCAAGCAAGTAGTTGAGCGCCAGTCAATACCTAACGCTATAGCAGGAACTAACAACGCGACACCGTGTAATAGTGAGTGAAAGTACAGTTCAGTTGAACGGTAAGTGTATTTTTTCTTTGCTTCTACCCATTGGTTCGGCTGGAGGTAAAAATCACAGATAATGTGAATCATCAAGAACGGTATTAGAACATCAAAAAAATTAAACATACTTGAGTCCCGTCACTTGGTTTATGAATCGCCAATTTAGCTCACTGATTAGCGGCCAACCTGAAGCTTTAAGAGACTTACTGGCAGTGGCAGTAGCAACATCGAGCTTTTCTGCTAACTCACTAATAGACAAACCTTCATTGGTTCGAAGCATCGGAAGCATAACTTCACATTGGCGCGAGGTTAATTCCGTTAGTTGTCTATCGAGGTACTTAAAGAGTAAGTCAAAGTGCTCAGTGAGTTCGAAACGGTCAGAGTTAAATAACAACCTGTCGCTTTTTAAGGCTTTTAGTCCACGCCCAGAAAGAACAAATGCTTCACCCATCGATTCAGAGACCAACTCACGCAAATCGGCATTAGAGGCAATAGCAAGGCTAATACGACTATCAAACTCTTTGCCAAGCGCTTTAATGCCAATACGATAAATGATGGTATATCTCAGAGCGTTTTCAATATCATGTACCACGGTCTGAAATTCATCACCGCGCTCAATGCTGTGCGCATTTGATGAATTTGCTTCGGTGATCTGTCTCTGAATGTCCTTGATTCGTTTAAGAAGTTGTTCAAACTGTTCAGATGTTAGCTTGGTTGAGTTGACAATATCGCCGCTGATCACTGCGATAGGTTTAGAGATAGGTTCCACATTAAAACTCCTTCTTTCATGTAGATACCAATTTAGCCGTTTATGGCTAACAATGCAAATTTAGCCATTTATGGCTAATAAATAAAAATTAGCCGTTAAGAGCTAAACGATTCATGAAGCTTGTCATTACATCAGTTTTACTGTCATCACTTTTACGAGTGAAGTTCGACTACTGTGGCAGTGACCCAATATGATCTGCACCATCAATAATGGATACTGACTCACTTTTGTCCAGAACCTTCGTAGGCTGAATTTTTACCCGTGGCATTTTCTAGCACGTTTGTGCCCCGTTATTTGGTAGACCTTTTACTCATTCATATCCTGTTCATGGGGTTTTGCCCTACTAGAAGTTATCCATTCTTCTAATGCTGTTCGTCGTGAATCCCCGTGTTGTATCACGGGGGTAAATTCGACCAACTATCAGCACACTATTGAGCCATGCTAGCTACTTGGTGACAGAATTCATATCAAAATCCAACTAAAACCTGTAACCAATCAACCTTTCATATTGGCAAAGTTGAATATATTGACTAAAATATCCCTTCATTACTGACACTTAGGACAATAAACTTGAATCTAGCTCTAGATGGTATGCCAGCTTGGAAAAGAAGAACATATAAGGTTTTAAGTTGGAGCTTAGTACCAACTATTTATAGCTTCGCTTCCTTTGGCTACATTGGCATACCAACCAATATACAAGAGATGGTTCGTCATCAATTACCGTTAAAGTACCGTTCTTATCTGCTCAGCCAATTCACTATCGACCAGTGGTTTACTTTTCTTTTTCTCAGCGCTGTTGCTTGTGTTCTATGGGGAAGTCTTGGTGGCTATTTAAAAGGCTCATTACTCAAAAAGGCTAACAAACGGATATCCGAAGAGAATGCCAAGTTAGTTGATGAAAATGAGCAACTGATAGCACAAAACAATAGTAACTCAATTAACTGTTACCAGTTTTTTAGTCGCTACATATACAATAACTACTTTAGTAAGTTCAAGTTAACGTCAAACGAGCGTATCAGTCTTTACAAACTCGATATGGAAATGTTCTCTTGTGTAGGGCGCTACTCTGACAATGAGATTTACAAAACCAAACCAAACCGTTTCTATCCTCGAAACATTGGTTGTATTGAGAATGTTTGGAAGCAAGGATACTTTCAACATGTTATACCACACAACCCTGATGATAATATTGATGCTTGGAATAAGCATAACATTGACGAGTTTGGTTTTGACTTAGCAGTTCTCGAGCTTATAAAGATGAAAAGCCAGTCACTTCAAGGGTTTCGCATACAAAATGAGAAACAAGAAACTGTAGCTGTGCTAATATTTGAATCAACAGAAAAAACTGGTTTAAAATTTGAAAAGATCAAAGCGGCAATGACAGCAAGAGAACAAAAAAACTTGTGTCATCTTCTAGAGTCGCTCGAAAATCATATGCCAAGTTTAGAATCAGCGCATTTGGAGGGTTTCTAATGGATACATTAATTTTACATGCATTAAAATATATCTTACGTAACTACCCACACAAAGGTGAGCTGTCAGCTTCACGATTGACTAAAATGCTATATTTGGCAGATTGGAAAAGCGCATTAGAGTTTAACCGTCAATTCACAAACAAAGTATGGCATTTCAACCACTACGGTCCGTATATTGATGACTTTGTAAAGATGGCTCATAACGATGAAGACATCGAAGTTACAAATACGACAAACTATTATGGCGGTCAAAAACAATTATTTACTCTTAAAAAGAGTTTTGACCAACCTATAGATCTTACTCCAGAACTAAAGGGTACGTTAGATTTTGTAATTTCAGCTACAGAAGATAAAAACTACGAAGACTTTATCAAGCTTGTTTACTCTACTTACCCAGTAATCTCGAGTAGTAAATATTCAAATTTAGATTTGGTCCAAAAAGCTCGAGAGTATAGAGATCACCTTCCGAGTGCTTAGGTAGGTGCCCACATCAAGTAGGTATAAATAAAAAGCCGAACTTATCAAGTTCGGCTTTTTTATATCTGTTATTGACTGAACCAAAAAAAATGAGATCTAATGGAGTGAAAATTTCGTCTATTTATACCAATTATCCTGCATAAACTTAGATACTTCGGGCTTGATATTAAACCAATAAGCGTTGTTTCCTGTTGTATCAATGACCATTAGTGAATCGTTTGAGTCCATCTTAGCCCACACTTTCTTTGCAGCCTCTTCCGCTGTAAATTCAGCTCTTACATACCAAAAAGATTTATGAACTTTTGCCCATGAACCAAGACTCTGAATCTCCTCAATTACTTTTGAGTAATCTTGTCCTGGTGAGTTTAGATCATACGAAACCATTAAATTATTAGCCATATCCGACACTCTTTGTTTAGTTACCTATATGAGCTTTATCTTGAACACTCGTCAGATATGCTCCAGACAAACTCTTTTCGGTACCGATATTATGCATAAAGTACCTATACAACAGTGATCGCTATCTACTAGTTATAAAAAAGCCGAACCCTCTCGATAAAGGTCCGGCTTCTTTCTGCGTATTTCGGTGATTG
>NZ_JBFROI010000049.1:0-54577 GCF_041471405.1 Vibrio sp. 10N.261.52.C11 | reverse complement strand
CTTATGAATGATACTCTCAATATAAGTTCGTCTGAAACACAGAGGAATAATAAAGTAGAGGTAATACCAAAGGAAATTAAATTTGCTTTTTGGCTACTATGTTGTTGTTTTGCCATGTGGGGTTTGGCAAATAACATGACTGATGTACTTATTGCACAGTTTCGAAAAGTATTTACTTTAACCGATATGCAATCCGGTTTGGTACAAACGGCTTTCTATGGCGCTTATTTTTGTTTGGCTCTTCCCGCTGCGCTTTTCATACAGCGATACAGTTATAAAGCCGGAGTGCTTTTGGGCCTTGGATTGTTTGCAACCGGCGCACTGCTATTTTATCCCGCCGCGCAAGCAATGGAATATTTACCTTTCTTGCTGGCATTATTTGTTCTAGCTGGCGGTCTCTCCATTCTAGAAACAAGTGCCAACCCATACATATTAGCGATGGGTCCTGAAGAAACCGCAACTCGACGTCTAAATATTGCTCAAGCTTGTAACCCTATTGGTTCGATCACTGGGGTGTTAATTGGCAAATTTTACATCTTATCGCAACTAAACCCTGCAACGGATAGTGAACGTGCGGCCATGGCTGCTGACGAACTAGCGAAAATTCAATCTGACGAACTGTACGCAGTAATGATGCCCTATATGGGCGTAGCAGTTGTTATTGCTTTAATTTGGCTATTGATTCTTAAAACTAAGATGCCGGCCGCAAAGGACACAAGTACTACCGGTGAGTCTACATTTGGTCAGGCGTACCGCCGTATTGTCAAGCGAAGCCACTTCACCAAAGGCGTGTTAGCTCAGTTTTTCTATGTCGGTGCGCAAATTGGTTGTTGGTCATGGACTATTCGTTACGTGATGCAAGAAGTCGGCGGTACAGAAGCAGAAGCATCAACATACCTACTGACATCTATTGTGATTTTCTCTGTCATGCGCTGGGTTTGTGTCGCGCTGATGAAACACATTGAACCACAAAAACTACTTGCTGCTTTGGCTGCGATCGCTGCGATTTTAGTCGCTGTAATCATGGTAGTGGGTGGGTTAGCAGGAGCTTATGCACTAGTCGGTGTGTCTGCATGTATGTCTCTGATGTTCCCGACTATTTTTGGGCTATCACTGAGAGATTTAGGGTCTGATTCAAAGTTTGGTGGAAGCTTCTTAATCATGGCAATCCTGGGTGGTGCACTGCTAACCGCCATCATGGGGCAAATCTCAGATGCAGCAGGCATTGGTGCCGCATTTGTTATCCCATTCATTGGCTTCGTTTACCTAGTGTACTACGGCGCAAAAGGTTACCAAGTTAAGTAAAGAATTATCCACAGGGGCAGCATTAACCTGCCCCCTGAATTAAAGAAATAATAAGGAACATCAATGATGTCACAGTTAGTTAAAATCGGTATTCGTCCTACCATCGACGGTCGTCAAATGGGTGTACGCGAATCTCTTGAAGATCAAACTATGGGAATGGCTCAGCGCGCAGCTCATTTTATTCAAGAGAATATTCGCCATGCTAGCGGAGAGAAAGTGGAGTGTGTCCTTGCCGACTCTTGTATTGGTGGTGTAGCAGAATCTGCTGCGACGGCTGACAAATTTAAACGTGAAAATGTGGGCCTTGTACTGACAGTAACACCGTGTTGGTGTTATGGCACAGAAACCATTGATATGGACCCGCATACACCAAAAGCCATCTGGGGTTTCAATGGTACTGAGCGTCCAGGTGCAGTATACCTAGCCGCCGCGATGGCAGGCCACTCACAAGTGGGTTTACCGGCATTCTCAATTTACGGCAAAGAAGTGCAAGACGCAGGAGACGAGTCAATCCCAAGTGACGTACAGGACAAGATTCTTCGCTTCTGCCGTGCAGGTTTAGCCGTCGCGTCAATGCGCGGTAAATCTTATCTCTCGATGGGCTCTGTATCTATGGGCATCGCGGGCTCTGTGGTTAACCCTGAGTTCTTCCAGAAGTATCTGGGCATGCGTAATGAATATGTCGATATGACAGAAATCAAACGCCGTTTGGATCGAGAAGTCTATGACAAGAAAGAGTTTGAACTGGCACGTGCTTGGGTACGAGACTGGTGTAAAGAAGGTAAAGATTATAACGGCACCCCTTTCACCGAAGAGCGTAAAGCAGAGGATTGGGATACCGTCATTAAGATGACCATGATCATGCGCGATTTGATGCAAGGCAACCCAAAACTTGCAGAGCTAGGCTTTGGTGAAGAATCGCTAGGACACAATGCTATTCTGGCTGGCTTCCAAGGTCAGCGTCATTGGACAGATCATTTGCCCAATGGCGATTTTTCAGAGGCCATCTTGAACTCCTCATTTGATTGGAACGGCATTCGTGAACCAATCTGTGTGGCAACAGAAAACGACGCGTTGAACGGCGTAAATATGATGTTTGGTAAGCTACTGACGGGTGAGGCTCAGGTTTTCCATGATGTTCGTACCTACTGGTCTGAAGATGCGGTAGAGCGTGTGACAGGGATCCGCCCAGATTCCGGTTTCTTGCACCTGGTTAACTCTGGCTCAGCAGCGCTCGATGGGGCAGGTAAAGCGAGAACAGCTGATGGTAAGCCGGCGATGAAACCGCACTGGGAACTGACACAAGCCGACGTTGAAGCGTCTCTAAATGCAACGAAATGGTGCCCAGCCATTGAAGAATACTTCCGTGGGGGCGGCTTCTCGTCTCAGTTCCTAACTGAAGGTGGTATGCCATTTACTATGCATCGAATCAACATTATCTCGGGTATTGGTCCAGTGCTGCAAATTGCTGAGGGGCACTCTATCGAACTGCCAGAAGATGTTCATAATACCCTAAATGAGCGCACTAACGCGACTTGGCCAACGACCTGGTTCGTCCCTCGCTTGACTGGCCAAGGCGCATTTAAATCGGTTTATGACGTTATGGCAAACTGGGGCGCTAACCACTGTGTTATCACTTCAGGCCACGTTGGCGGCGATTTAATCTCTCTCGCTGCAATGCTGCGTATTCCGGTATCGATGCATAACGTGGATAGCCAAGACATCTTTCGTCCGCATACTTGGTCTGCATTTGGTCAGGATGTTGAGGGACAGGACTATCGCGCTTGTCAGAACTTCGGCCCTATCTATAAGTAATTCAATAGGTAACTAATTTTGCCTGCCCCAACTTGGGGTAGGCCTTAAAGGGGTGAGTTATGTCGATTGCTATTATTCTTGATTGCGGAGCCACCAACGTCCGCTCTATTGCGATTAACCAGCAAGGTGAAATTGTTGCGTCGCACTATATTGCTAATGAAACGCTACAGAATGGCACTAAACATGTTTGGGATTTTCAACAGATTTGGAAAAAGCTTGTTGAGTGTTCAAAGCAGGTAACGGCTCAAATTAATTCGACGGATATTGTTGCCGTTTCTGTCACTACCTTTGGAGTGGACGGGGCGCCCTTCGATAAAGATGGAAAGCAGATCTATCCCATTATTTCTTGGAAATGTGCTCGTACCGCGCCTGTGATGAGCCAGATCTCGCAAGATATTGACCGCGATGAACTGTATTTGACCAACGGCATCGGGGATTATTCGTTCAATACCTTATTCAAGCTTAAGTGGTTGAAAGACAACGAACCAAAAGTCTATAGCAATATGGATAAGTGGGTGTTTATTTCGTCGATGTTGACACAAAAGCTGACGGGCGAATTAACAACCGATCGAACGATGGCTGGCACGTCGATGATGACGGACCTAGACAGCGGTGACTGGAATGAAGGGGTATTACAGTACCTAGAGCTGACGAAGGCGCACTTTCCTCCCATGGTTGAAGCGGGCGAAATAGTGGGTTGTTTAAAAGACGATGTCGCCTTCCTGCTTGGCATTCCAAACAGAGTTCCAGTGATTTCAGCAGGTCACGACACTCAGTTTGCTTTGTTCGGCTCTGGTGCCAAAGAGAATCAGTCTTTCTTAAGCTCAGGGACTTGGGAGATCTTGATGGCTCGTTCGCCACGTCCTCAGTTAAAACCTGACTATCTCAAAGAGGGCATGACAACAGAGCTTGATGCTAAAAATGATTTGTTTAACCCAGCAATCCAATGGCTCTCTAGTGCAGTAATGGAATGGGTCGCCAACACCTACTTTACGGATATTGCCGAGAGCAGCAGTAAATACGCGGTGATGGTTTCGGAAGGGGAAGCGGCCCCTATCGGTGCAAATGGCGTTAGGTTCGATCCATCCTTTTTACTTGGTGGTGACGGTAAAGGAAATGGTGCGATTACTGGCCTGTCCATTAATGCCACAAGGGGCGAGATATACCGCGCCGCTCTAGAAGGACTGGCCTTCAAACTCAAGAGCAGTCTGCACTATCTTTCCACGACTTGTCGCTTAAATACCGAGTGTTTAATGGTGGTGGGTGGTGGGTCTAAAAATAGACTGTGGAACCAAATAAGAGCTGACGTTGTTGGCATCCCTATCCATGTGGTTGAACAGCCTGAAGCCACAGTGACGGGGGCAGCGATGTATGCCTTTGCAGGGGCTGGGGTATTTATTGATGCCAATCATGCCCAAGAAAATATGAAGCCTGCTTACCAAGTCATCACCCCGTCTGAGAGCCGTGAACAATACGCCCAGTTATTGGAGGAATTACACAATGCTTAAAGGAATCCATCCGGCAATAAGCCCAGAACTGCTTGCCGTATTAAGTCGAATGGGGCATGGCGATGAAATTCTGTTTGCCGACGCCCATTTTCCTGCGGAGACGTTTGGATCGCATGTGGTGCTAAGAGCCGATGGCGTGAATATCGATACGCTGTTAGAGGGCACAATACCGCTATTTGAGCTCGACGTGTACTGCCAAAGCCCGCTGATCATGATGCAAGCAGTAGAGGGTGACCAGCTCGACCCAACAGTTGAATCGAAATACATGGCGGCAATCACAAAGACCACGAAAGACAAGCCTGCATTAGAACACATGGATCGTTTTGATTTTTACGACCGCGCCGAAAAATGCTTTGCAGTTGTACTGACGGGCGAAACCGCTAAATACGGAAACATCATTTTAAAGAAAGGCGTAACGCCAGCTTAAGGAAGTAATACGATGACAATAACAAGAAATGAACTAGCACAAGACATTATCGATACATGCTTAGAGATGACTAAGCTGGGATTAAACCAAGGCACCGCAGGTAATGTCTCGGTGCGCTATGAAGGTGGTTTATTGATCACTCCAACGGGTATTGAATATGAGAATCTGACACCGGAAAAGATCGTTTTTGTAAGCGAATCCGGAGAATTTGAGGAAGGCAAAATTCCATCAAGCGAATGGGCTTTCCACCTAACCTGCTACCAAGCGAGAGAGGATTGCCATGCCGTTGTTCACAACCACGCCATTAACGCGACAGCAGTGTCTATACTCAATCGTCCAATCCAGGCGATCCACTATATGGTTGCAGCATCGGGCGCGGCAGAAATACCTTGTGTACCTTATGCTACCTTTGGCTCTCCTAAGTTGGCTGATTATGTAGATGCTGGCATTCGTCAAAGTAAATCTATTCTTCTTCAACATCATGGCATGATCACCGTTGGTGAAAATCTGAAGAAAGCATTGTGGTTAGCACATGAAACCGAGGTATTGGCTGAGCTTTATCTCAAGTGTGCAGCGATTCAGCCAGACGTTCCAGTGCTTCCAAACCAAGAGATGGATCATGTACTCGATAAGTTCAAGACGTATGGATTGCGAGTTGAGAAGTAATTGATATCGGCCCGATCCGTCGGGCTCTTACCGTAAAGGAATGACTATGGTGTTTGCATTAAATTTACCAAAACTATCATTATCCGGCGTAGGTGCGGTGGCAGAATCTGTTGCAGTGTTGGACTGTCGACCCGTAAAAAAAGCAATGATAGTGACAGATAAAAACCTTATTGAATTGGGGATATTAGATTCTCTTTATTGTGCACTCGATGATAAAGGGTTCGATTATGTCACCTTTGATAAGGTCACCCCTAACCCGACCGTTAGTTTGGTTAATCAAGGTGCTGAGTTTTACCAACAGAGCGGGTGCGATTGTTTGATTGCGGTTGGTGGCGGTAGCCCTATTGATTGTGCGAAAGCGATTCGTATTGTCACATCAAATGAAGGCGAAATCACCGATTATAATGGGGTCGGCCTGGTTAAGAATAGCGGTGCGTTCTTTATTGCTATTAATACAACGGCGGGAACAGCGGCGGAGATGACGTCCAATTCGGTGATTACCGATGAGAAGAATCTCGTTAAGATGGTGATCGTCGACACCAAACAGATTCCAGATGTTGCGGTTAACGACCCATCATTGATGGTTGGTTTGCCTGCCTCTGTTACCGCTGCAACGGGTATGGATGCGCTGACCCATGCCATTGAGTCGGTTGTGACTCCTGGCGCCCATCGTTTAACACTTCCGACCGCACTCGAGGCGGTTAAGCTAATTGCCAAATGGCTGCCTATGGCAGTAAAGGATGGAGCGAACATAGAAGCTCGGTCGGCACTTGCTGATGCGCAATTTTTAGCGGGGATGTCGTTCAACTCAGCCGGATTAGGCGCGGTTCATGCGTTGTCACATCAGCCTTCGGCAACACACAACCTAGCGCATGGCGTTTGTAATGCTATCTTGCTGCCTGTGGTGAGCGCATTCAATGCTCAAACGATTCCAAGTGCGTTTAGGGAAGTAGCTGAAGCGATGGGTGGGGATACGTCTCAGTTAGACGACACTAATGCAGCCCTATTAGCGGTGGACCTGATTTGCACGTTGTCTCGTGAAGTGGGTATCCCTTCTGGGCTGGCTCATCTTGGGGTTAAGCATGCGGATATTGATGGTTGGGTTCAAAAAGCCATGGATGATGTTTGTATGGGAGGCAACCCAAGAACGTTGACCAGTGAAGACGTTTATCACCTTTACGAGTTGGCGTTATAGCAACCGTGTAGTGGTACTGTAGTGGCTGAGTGAATTTGGCCACTTGATTGGAGGTTTGCAATACTTGAAGTGATTCATAAATCACTAATTTAGGAAACTCGCTGAGAAGATTTTGTCCAACTATGAGTTGGCCTTTGCAGATCATTCATCCAATATTAACCGTTTTACTCAGTACAGATGTGATGTTGTAGGGTGGGAATGACAACGACCTAACCACGCTCCAAGCGTTGTTAAGTCGTTATTGGTTTTAGGTCAGGGCTTAATTGAGCGCTTTGATCAGAGTGATTTCGCGTTTGATTTGCTTACTCTCTTGCTCAGTCGCCTGCGCCAGTTTCTTTTCGCGTGTGGTTATGGCTGCTTGTTTGGCTTCGTCAGATTTGAACATCAGTTCTTTTACGTTGATAGAAGCGATGTTTGTGTAGCGGCCATCGTCACTGGTTGGGATTGATATGGTTTTATCATTAATCAATGATTTTACGATCTCACGCTGTTCATTGTAACGACTCTCTAAACCAGAAAGTGCCCATCGTTGTTGAGGCTTACCCTCATACTGGCCGTTCTTTTCTTCTTTAAGATATTTGATAGTCATGTTACGAATCGTGCCTGCTTCTTCTCCATACTCTGCTTCCGTATCAAAGAGTACAGGGAATGATTCACCTTCTAGCACGCCGCCTTTCTTGGTTAGATGACCCATTCGATAGCTATTCATACCAATACGGATCTCTGTTTGATCAGTAACCGGTGTGCCATCAGCAAACGCGAGGTTGGTGATGCGGGTACCTGCAGGTTGAGTGAGGTCGATGGTATAAGTCACGCCCGCGAAGAAGTCATTGGTCGAATATTTTGAAGCTCTACGTTCAGGGTTAAAGCTGTAGGTCACATCGCCAGGTTGTACTGAGTTGAAGTAGCCTGCAGACCATTCCATGTAGGTTCTTAACTCTTTGCCTGTCATCTGATAGACAGTGATTTCGCCACCTGCGTATTGGTAGTTGTACGCGATGTCTTTGGCTTTGATTGGGCCAACATCGAGCTCTGCATTGTCGTTGTCTATTTGAAGTGCAATGACATTGGCTTTGGGTGCATAGAAGAAGCTCGCTTCTTGGAATAGCGCACTGATGCCTGTGTCTTGAACATGGACTTGAGGGATACCGCGGATTTCGTTTTCTGGGACTAAATCAACGCCGGTAAGTTGAGCGACAGGTCTGTTCGCCATTTCTCGGAGTTGTTTGTGGTAAGGCTGGTATAACTCGTCCATATTCTCATCAGAGTCGATACCTTTAATTTTATAGGTGAAGCTGTCTTTGTTGACGAGAGTGAATGTGCCATCGCGCTCTTCAAATTGAAGATCAATACGAGATAGGGCGCGGCCATATTTGTCGGGTTCAGTAATAATAACGCCATTTACAACGGCTTTATCGATGCGAGTGTGCATGTGGCCAGCGACGATGGCATCAAGCTCTGGGTTTGCATTGGCAATGTCGGTGACACCGGTGTCGGCAATGTCATTCTCGTTCTCAATTCCCATATGGGCAACCAATATGATGGCATCCACTTTATCATCAATCTCTTTGACGATTTTCTTCACTTCCAAGGTTGGATTAGTGAAAGTGACGCCTTCTAAACGGTTGGTACCTTGCGCAAAGACCTCCGTCATTGGGGTATCCATTCCGATCACGCCGATCTTAATGCTACCGCGTTCTAGGATGGTGTAACCAGGCAGGAATGGGTTTCCGTTTTTGTTCTTTATGTTGCCACCGAGAGACTGCCCTTTAAATTGGGTAACGGCCCTGTTGAGGGTTTTGAGGCCAAAGTCGAATTCGTGGTTACCTAAAACCCACACATCGTATTTCATGTGATTAAAGCCAAGCATCATTGGATCAACGGGCTCGTCTTTGAAGGTTTCTACGAAGTTGCCTTGGATGGTATCGCCAGCGTCGACAAGGATAATGTTAGATTGCTCTTTGCGGATCTCACCAACTTTGGTCGCGATTTGGCTCAAGCTACCACGAGTGTTGAGTTTATCTGCCGCGTAATCCCACGCCATAAAATGACCGTGGATATCTGAAGTACCCAGTATCGTGACATCGTGTATATCGCCATCAGCTGCAAAGGTGGGAAAGGCTAGAGAGAGTAGGATGGCGCTTGATAGTATGTGTCTTTTCATAAGTATGTTCACATCGTGGTTTTAAGTATGACGCTACCATATAGAATCGAGGTTATCTTATGGGTGATCAGTATCACATTTCTAATGATATAACTAATTGATGTTTCAAATAAATGTGATTCATGACCATCTCGTAACCACTTAAGTTATGGAGAAATGCACCACAACTCTTCGCTATCTTTTCAATCTTCGATTTCTTTAATCAAACTTCCTAAGCGATGGTGTATTAACAAGCACGCTTGTAAGCTGTTGAACGTCTTGCCTGTTGAAATAAACAAGGTATATATCGTCCAACTCTCACTTACTGTGGCAGTAAGATGATCTTGCCCTCTAGGCGTGTGGTTTTCGATTCAATGAGATCAATCGCGGTTTGCACTTCATCGAATGGTAGATAGCGGTCAACGTCGAGCTGAATGTCGTTTGTGATGAAGTGATCTAGCATGGTCGTGAACTTATCACGGCGAACATCTTTACCTTCTGCTTCCTCCCAATAACGCAAGAAGAAGGTGCTGAAATCGATGTGTTGGTTTTTCGCGTACTCAAAGAAGCGTGGCTCGTAAAAATCCAACGACAGCGTCCCATAGTTGATAAAGCGCCCGTTGTTGCCAAGGGTGTGAACAAGATCGGTTCCGGGTGAGCCGCCAATCGCATCAAAGGCAACGGTTGGCATAGGCAAGCCTAATGCCTTAATTTGAGAAACTAGATCAGCGTTCGCATCTATCACCCAACAGGAAGTGGCAGGGTATTGTGTCTGCTGTGATGTAACGACAATGATGTTGAAGCCGAGTGATGCTGATAACTGGGAGAAGATCTTACCGATGGCTGAACTGCCCGCGTTGATGATCAACACATCCTCTTGGGTCAGCTTGGCTATTTCTGTCGTTAGCACCCATGCGGTTAGCGCATTAATGTACAACTGACAGGCGTAGCCATTGTCTAAATGTTGAGGAATTTGGAACAGATCATCTGGTGAGACATCAACATAGTTCTGCCATGTTCCACTGGTTGCCACAAGCACTCGTTGATTCACTATAAACTCAGCACTGCTGGATTCTACAATCCTTCCTACCGCTTCAAATCCCGGTACTCTCGGCGGCTGATGGCTATGTTTGTATTGGCCCACACCATAAATCGACAACAGATCACTAGGGTTGATGTTAGTCGCTTCAATTTGTACGCGAACTTTATCTCTGTCTAGTACCCCTAAAGCGACATGTTCTAACTTGAGAGATTCTTTTGGCTGACCGAAACGGAACTGGCTAATTCGGGTATTTTGCTTAGTGTCAGTCATAGTTTGGGCACCTTTATGGATTATGAGTACTGCATTGATTTTAAGTGTAGCGTGTTCATAAACAACCTTGGGTCGCTAATATTGCTTAACATAGCTGGCGTCGGTAAACAGTCGTCATCAACGTAGTCGACATAGTCTGCCGCCGAATCGAAGATCAAAATATCCAAAGCCAAACGATCCAAGCCATATCGGCCTCGGTGGATCATATCCGCTGAAAACACCAATAAGTCACCTGCGGCTAACGGTATCTGCTTACCACCAGAGATGTCATCGCTGCTCACTTTGCCGTTTTCTTCTTGGCGAACATTGTACTCTTCTTCGTTATCCCAACGTTTGTGCGTGCCGGGGATAAGTTCCATGCCGGGCTCATCAAAAAGGGGCACTCGCAGATGCAATACTTGGGTTTCCATGATGACTTTCATCTGGTCATCAATGTCGTAGTCGTATTGACAGTCACGATGCCAGAAGTCTTTTTGCTGCGGGTTTACTGGGTTGAAGAACAGCTGTGTATTCATGAATGCCGGCTTGTTCGGAATCACCGCATCAACCACATCCATCACTTGTTTCGAGCTGATGAAGTCGAAAAGCACGCTTCTATCGTCGGCAGGCAAATACTCGCTTCCCGTAATTAAAGACGAGTTAAATGCTTCTTCTTTATAGAATTCTTCGTTGTCTGCTTTCCATGATTCATGAAATTTCAGCACGACTTTTCTAAGCGATGCAATTTGAGCTTCATTGAAATAATTTCTGATAACAAAGTAACCATGTTCGTCGTAACGGTCACTTAATTGTTGGCTGTTTTCTACCACTGACTACCTTCGTTCATTCTTTGCTGTATAATAACTAAGGTCAACAGCCCCTAGAGATTTCTTGGGCGCATAATGCCAGACAGTTGTTATTCAACCAAGTAACGAGTGAAGAAGCCTGTAGATTCGGTGATGTTATGAAGCAATATTGAGGGCGAGTGTTACATGCCTATCCACATCATGGACTCATGCGACAAAAATCTCCGCATATGTGATCTACCCCCTTTTTTTATAAAATGAAAAGATTCATATGGTGAATGTTTTTGTGGTTTGCATGATTATTGACCATGTTGAAATTTGGTTGCGTATGGAAGATAGAAAATCATGGATGGTTTTTCGCTGGATATGAGAACACTTAATTTTATTATTATTTTGTTCTCTTTCATTTACTGTATTGGCTTGTTGTTATTTCAATTCACTCAACAGTCCATTAAAGGGCTTTCAATCTTTTCCATTTCAATATTTGTTATCGGAACTGGGCCGTTGATGTTGAGCCTAAGAGGGGAGTTCCCTGATTGGGTCACCGTTATTGGTGCCAATATGGTCATTGCGCTTGGTTTTCATCTCGCCTTGTATAGCTTATGTCTGTTTCGAGAATACTCTCTCAAATGCACCTACCTCAGTAGTCTAATGATGTTGGCTCTTTTGCCATGTTTTATTTACTTCACGTTCTATGAGCCTTCCATAAAGGCTCGAATTATCCTCATTAGTTTATATCTGGCTTTTGTGACTCTTTGCACTGCCTTTGCGGTATTAAAGGGCCGGCGTGATGACTTGACTCTAGGTATTCGGATGATGGCCTTGTCATTTACGATATATGGCGGGTTTATGGTTTTTCGAGTTGTGGTGACGCTATTTTCAACTGAGCTCCAGGATTTCATGGCGGCCACTCTCATTCATCAACTTGCCTTTTTAGTGAGCATCGTTCTTATTGTGTCGATGAGCTTTACAATGCTTTGGCTGATTAACGCAAGGTTGCTTAGTTCTATTCACGAGCTGTCCTACAGCGATCCTCTAACGGTACTGGGAAACCGCAGAGCATTAGATGAGATGGTTCCAGTTATCATGAAGCAGGCGGAAACTGCACCTGTTAGTGCCATTATGATGGATATTGATAATTTTAAGTCGATCAATGACCAACACGGACACATTGTAGGTGACCTCGTGATCAAGTCTTTTGCTGAAATGGTTCAAAGTGCGATAAAAACATCGCCTAAAGCCAGTGCGTTTCGTTTTGGCGGAGACGAGATAATGATTTTATTGCCTAATGTCGATTTCCAACAAGCTCAGGTTATTGCCTGCAAGTTACGATTGTCTATTTCAGAGGTATCAGCAGTACAAGAACATGAGATGTTTCTGACATCGAGTTTTGGTGTTGCTCAGCTTCACCCGCATGAGAGTTGGAATGGGTTTATTAGCCGAGCCGACAAAGCGTTATATCAAGCGAAAACAAACGGTCGCAATATGACTTCAATTTGTCCTAGTCATATTAACGAGCTCGTCACTGCCACATAACCAATACTGCTGCGATAGAAAGCAAGATGAGCGCAAGAATGTCTTTGCGCGCGATGCTTTGCCCTAACCAGAAATAGGATATCAACACCATGAAGATCACTTCGACTTGCCCGAGTGTCTTTACGTACGGCACGGCTTGAAGCGACATCGCGCTAAACCAACCCAGAGAACCGATAACACTCGCTAAGCTTGTCATGATGACTAGTTTCGACTTCTTGAATATCAGGCGCAGCGTGTCGCGTTCTCTGAAAAAGAGATACGTACAGATAATCACTGTCTGAAGGGAAATGACGAGGAACAGCACCCAAGCAGCGCTATGAGGGAAGGGCAACCCTATGCTCAAACTTGCTTCCCGTACCCAAAGAGACGTTAAAGCAAAGGCGGTGCTACACGTCATACCTAATAAGAACACTTTCGGGGACAAGCTTCGCCAGCCAGAAGCGCTACTCATGATTAGCACGCCTAAAGTACCAATAAGTACGCCGACCCAACCTGTTAGTGTCAAAGCAGTACCAAAAAACAATACGGATAGCACAGCAGATACGGGGGCTTCACACTTGGCTAAGCCTGCGCCTATCGCATAGTTTTCGAGCTTGAACAGCATCACCATTAAGCCGGTCGCGAGGATCTGCATGATGGCGGCAGCAACAATATAGAAAACAAACTCACCCGAAAAATCCGGTGCGGATACGGGCTGCCATTGATAGAGGGCGCAGAGGTAAATAAGGGCGATAGGGCTAGCCCAAATAAATCGCGCTAACGTTACGCCAGCCACGCTCATGGTGCCACTTAATTTACTTTGAAAGGCATTGCGCCAAGATTGGCTAAAGGCAGCAAGGAGAGTAAAGGCTATCCAACTAAAAGACATGACGCGTCCATGTGTTATGTAATTTGCTGATTATATTAACAAATAAAACCAATATAAGAAGCGACTTGTTCTTTTAATAAGCAATAGTCAGTTGCGTGAATCGCTCGGTTTTGAAGAATATTCGGTCTTTAAAACTTGCGCTGTAAACCTTAACGGCTTCATTTACTTGTCACTCGACATCAATCGATTGTTTAGAAAATCGCTTCTTTTCTGTTCTTGAAGTAGAACAGCGCGCTGATCAAAACGAACAGTAAGGTGAAGTAATAGAAAAAAGAAGACAGTGAGGCCAAGAAGGCAAGGTTCTGTTCTATTTCTTGTTCGGTGTAGCCCTGAGACACCAACTTATAGTAGTAAGCGTACAAGATACCGATCAGACCGTATCCGAGGTTAAACATCAAACCTTTGAAACTAAGAACGGTGGCTCTGTTGTGTGATTCGGTTTTTTTATTCAGGTGGTAGCTGATGAAAATGTTCATCGTCATGATGATAAAGATTAATACTAGTGCCGGAATGACTCCGTAAATCGACCAACCTAAACTGATCCAGTAATAAGTCGCCATGCTTGCCAATCCCATAACCACAATGAAGGTTTTAGCCTCCATACTCTCTGCTAATCTTCGGCTTTGTCCTGCCAATATAATCTTAAGCAAGCTGATACCCGCACCAATAAAACCAAAGTAGATAATTGGAATATCAATGGCCAGATAGTATTGGCTGTTCATGGTTAGGAACATGCGTGAGGTGTGTTCGAATAGGCTGTAGTAGAGCAAGATGAACAGCACGTAAGGCGTAGCGAATACCCATTTACCTGCATCGATCGTCAATTTAAGACTTGAGATGGTGGTTGCCAATTTGGTTTGGTCGCTTGGCATCACCTTCTTTTCTTCGCGCATATTAATCGCGGCATAGATAGCGATCATCGCTACAAATAGGGTGGCGAACACAGGAATACGCATCAGATCTTTGGTGCTTTCTGGTTCGGCTAGTCCAAGGAAATGAAAGATGTTCGTCATAAAATTCACGTCGTACATCGCCGCACCAATTAGTGTGACAAAGATACCGACCGTTGAGGCGACACGAAGCTGGATTTGCAGCACTCGAGGCCACAACTCTTCATTGCCTTGTTCTTTTAAGGTGTCGTAAGCCAATGCCTCGTCAGCACCGCTGGCCAGTGCCATCGCTAAGCCACTGAGAATCCGGTTAATCAGAAAAACAATGAACACCAAGTCTGGGTTTCCGGTTGGTACGAGCGCTATCATGGCGATCTCAACAAACATCACAATCGAAGACAGCACCACCAGTTTCTTGCGGCCTAAGGTATCGGCGAATGCACCCGACGGTACTTCAGCAAGCACAATGGTGGCCGCCCAAACTACATTGAGCATCGCGAATTGAGACAGGGTTAACCCGTAATCTAAATAAAGTAGGGTGAATATAGGGTAGTAAAAACGCGCAAAGTAGCTGCTTCTAAACATTAAGAAGTAGCGGACATTGGGAATTTTAAGGATCTCTTTGAGCGTCATGATAATTTCAGTAATTTAGATAACACATTATTATGTATAACCCTTTTACTCTTTTAAATCATGAATTGTTGTCAAATCCCTACAATATCTGGTTTGGGTGATCTTCGAACTCATTGTTCATAGTGGGTTATAGGTTTCTCGTCTTCAAATCACTTTCCCCTATTCATTTAGTTTGTGGTGCCGTTTCACTTGTTCGACTGATTTTGGTGCAAGATCGAACTTCTACAACGTCGCTCTCGTATTTACATCTTATTGTATGATTTAATTATTGGTAATAACGATACGCAATGAATCCAATGTAATTGAGGAAGCGAGCATGATCTTAGAGTCATTCAGTCTGGAAGGTAAAGTAGCGATAGTGACGGGCTGTAACACGGGGCTTGGGCAAGGTATTGCATTAGGCCTAGCGGAAGCCGGTTGTAAGGTTGTCGGTGTTAACCGAACAGAGCCTGAAGAGACTATTGAGAAAATGAGTGCAGCAGGTCATTCGTTCCTAAACGTGAGTGCTGATCTTCTCGAGCAAGCGTGCATTCCAGGGGTTATAGAGCGCACTTTGGCTGAGTTTGGCCAAGTCGACATTCTCGTGAACAATGCAGGAATTATTCGCCGCCAAGATGCTATTGAGTTCTCAGAGCAAGATTGGGATGACGTAATGAACGTGAACACCAAGACGGTGTTCTTTATGTCTCAGGCTGTTGCAAAGCAATTTAAGGCTCAAGGTACTGGCGGAAAGATCATTAACATTGCATCGATGCTCTCATTCCAAGGTGGCATTCGAGTTCCTTCCTATACGGCTTCAAAAAGTGCTGTGATGGGCGTGACACGTGCGATGGCGAACGAATGGGCGCGCGATAATATCAACGTGAATGCGATAGCCCCCGGTTATATGGAAACGAACAATACTCAAGCTCTGCGTGAAGATGCTGAGCGTAATCAAGCGATTCTTGAGCGTATTCCGGCTGAACGTTGGGGTAAACCGCAAGATATCGCAGGTCCTTGTGTGTTCTTAGCATCATCAGCATCGGATTACATTAATGGCTATACCATTGCTGTTGACGGTGGTTGGTTAGCACGCTAATTAGTTTTTTATTCTAAATTTTGAGTTTGCAGCAATCTTGCAGGAGAAGATAAATGAAAATCGCTTTAATGATGGAAAACAGTCAAGCAGGCAAAAATGCTATGGTATCAGCTGAACTAGAGTCAGTTGCTGGTGGTTTTGGTCACGATGTCTTCAACCTAGGAATGACAGACGAGAACGATCACCACTTAACGTATATTCATCTAGGTATTATGGCGAGCATTCTGATTAACTCAAAGGCTGTTGACTTTGTTGTGACAGGATGTGGCACTGGCCAAGGTGCTTTGATGTCACTGAACCTGCATCCGGGGGTGGTTTGTGGTTACTGCCTAGAGCCATCAGATGCTTTCTTGTTTAACCAAATTAACAACGGTAATGCTCTCGCTCTCGCTTTTGCTAAAGGCTTTGGCTGGGCAGGTGAACTCAACATTCGTTATATCTTTGAAAAAGCGTTCACAGGCGAGCGTGGTAATGGGTATCCACTAGAGCGTGCAGAACCACAGCAACGTAATGCAGCAATTTTGAATGAAGTGAAAGCGGCGGTGGTAAAAGATAACTTTATTGATTCTCTGAGAGCCATCGACCAAGATCTAGTGAAAACAGCGGTTGGCAGCGAACGTTTCCAACAATGCTTCTTTGAGCATTGCCAAAACCAAGAAATCGCTGATTATGTTCGTTCACTTTTAGATTAATTAGAGCGTTTAGTTCTGATAGAGCCAGCCTTGTTCGGCTGGCTTTTTGATGAATAATTAAAGCAATGTAATGAGACAAACAGTAATCAACTGGAAAAATGGCGATTCGTGTTTTCCTGCATCTACTCTTCATCTTCGGTTTCTTTGGAAGCATTTGAGGCACAGCCTTTCTCTAGCCAGTTATCGAGCACGCGTTGCAGTGCCTTCAAAGAGGTTGGCTTCTCTAAGCGACCATCCATCAGTTTGCTGATCATATCTAACTCGTGTTGTCCTGATTCGCCAGACAAAGCAATGATTGGTGTTTGAGGTGAGCGTGCCTTGATGATTTGGCTTGCGTCAAAACCATTCATTATCGGCATTTGTACGTCCATTAAGATCAAATCGACCTTGTGTGTTTTGAACAGCTCGACGGCATTCTCACCGTTTTTGGCTTGCAAGCTATTTACACCAAGTCGACTCAGGTACATCTGAACAAGCGTGCGTTGTACCTCTTTGTCATCGACGATAAGCACGGTTGGAGCCAAATGATTCTCTGGGGTTAGCGTACTTGTTGGTTCTGAACTTTGCGTTTCTGCTTGGTTATCTGGCTTAGCTTCAGCGTTGGTTTTGTTTTCAGTTGCGGTTTGATTACCTTTCCAATCATCGAAGTAAGGCGTACGAAGTGCGTCTGCTTTGGGGGCATTGGGTACCACCGGGAAGTACAGGTGGAACTCAGTAAACTCCCCAAGTTTAGAGTGGCACTCAACTCGGCCGCCAAATGAACGCATCACTCGTTGGCAATAACCGAGCCCTAGGCCGCTACCACCGCTTTTTTGGTAAGAGAAGAAATCATCAAAAATTTTATGTGTAATGGCTTCGTCAATGCCGGGGCCGGTATCTCGGAATATTAGAACGTTCTCGTAAGGTCCGGTGTTGGTGCTGATCTCAATTTGGCTTTCTGGATAAGAATCAAAGTAATAGATTGCATTACGTATCAGGTTGAAAATGACGAAGTTGAATAAGGTTTCATTCAGCTTTGCCACAAAATCAGCATGTTGTGGTAAACGAATTCGCTCAATGATCTTCTCGTTCTCAAAGCCATAATGGCTGACGGCTTGATCCACGGCCTTGTGGATAGAGGTCATGGTGATTGGTCCATGCTCGGGTGAGCTATCACTGACTTCTCGCAAGATGATATCAATCAGCTGTCGACCACGTTGAATCGCAGCTTGGCCGTTCTCAATATCAAGTAAGATCTGTTTCGCTGGAGCTTGATTATCAATGTGCTGTTTTAATAGTTCAAATTGCAATTGCACTTGAGCCAGTGGGTTACGCATTTCATGAGCGATTGAGTTAGCAAGGGCACGGCTTTGGCGGATGCGTCTATCGGCTTCGATAGTGCTTTGTACTCGAGTTAACAAGGTTTGCAGGGCAGAGATCTCTTCGTTAGAGAACATCTGATCGTTGCTCTTGTGTGACGATACTAACAAGTGCGTGACCGATTTCCCCTGACCAAACAGAGGCATCACCAAAGCGGTATCGTTGGAGCTCATCTTGTCATACAGGGCTTTGATTGAGCGCTTGGCTGGTGCGGTGTAATCAAGCTCCTGAGACAACTCATCGAACACTAAAACGGACTTGTTAGTAGACAGATAATCTTCGTAGAAGGTTTCGTTATAGTTGCTGTTAACTAGACGTAGCTTATCTTCTGGAATTTGCAGTAGGCTACCCAAACGACGCATTGCATCATCAATTGATAGCTTGAAATCCTCTTCTAGCGCGAGGATCTGTTGTACTGGCGTTTTCTTGTTTCCGTAGACAAAGAACGAGGCGTAGTGTCTTACGCGCTTGTAGAGAACATGCCACGTGATGCCGATAATCGCGCAGATTGGGATAGCAACAAGCCATTGACTGTCGTCTGTCAGCGGGATAAATATCGCGCCAAAAGGGATCACCAAAATAGCACAAACCAACATCGCATTTAGGCTCATGTACGCCAGGTATTTCACGCTGTAGAAGCGCGAGGTCAGCAGGGCATAGCCAACGAACAACATTTCACTTATCGACAAAGCTGGTGGCAGCCAAGTGAGCGAGAAATCACGCAAGAAGTAGGTCATGCCTAGGTGGATCGTCGCAGTAGACAGCATGAAGACTAAAATGCCGGCGATCATATAGTTGGTTTTGGCTAAAGTTAGCTTGCTGCTGTTGGCGCGCATGGCCACCAGGTTGAGTAGTGTTAGCACTACAAAGCTAATCATCCCAATAAAGAAGTACGGCGTATGCGGGCCAAACTCAATCACGAACTGGCTTGGGCCTGCAATGGTGACGTGTTCAACGGTTAACCCCGGACTTAAATTGATAAAGAAGGAGTAGACGGTCAGGGTGACGAAAATGGCTTGCTGCCACACATGAACCTTACCATTACGTTGTTCAGCGGCGAGTTTGCACGAGAAGTAATAGGCAAAGGCAAACGCAAAGAACGAGGCGAGGTTGGCAAACTTTGCGGCGAACACGGCGGCCGAGGCCCCAAGTTCCGGTAATAAGTCGGTATGGAAATAAGCGTTACTGCTGATCCACGCAACAATGCAGATCGAATACGCGATGTAAGGGGCATGGTGTGTCCCTGCGATCACTTCGTTCTTCTGTTTCAGGCGATAGCAGTAATAGAACAACCACATGACAACCACAGCCACGGTTGCAAGCAGTGTGATTGCTTTTGCATAGATGATCGCCTCTAGGCCGAAATCAAACATGTTCATCCTTTTTCACCGAGCTAGTTTTTCCTGCCGAGCGCGACTTTTCTAATGACTTTCTGCTTTCTCGCACTGCGCGTTTGTAGCTTCGAAAATCGACATTATTGAACGCTTTTACCATCATCTCAAAATTCCAGAATCCACGATAAATTGTCGTGCCATCGTCATTTAATTCGCAATATCCAGAATGGAAGTATGCATTGGAATCAATGGTTTGATAAAACTGAAGCATGAAAGGTTGCTCGATAATAGTGAAGCCAATCTTATAGCCTATTTGGTGTAACACACTCATCAGCTCTTTTTGAGAAAGGTAGAGGAAATAGAGCTTTTGTTGGGTATTGCCACTGACTGTCAGACGTAACACCTCACACAGGGCATCTTTGTCGGACAATTGTAACTGGAATTGTTGGTCAAATTCTGGGAGAGAGTAACATTTTGACAGTGTAGGCGGTGTGAAAAGTTGTAACCCTGCGAGTTCATCGTAGCCGTAATTGGGTAAACAGTATTGCCATTGCTCATTGCTGAACGGCGGTGCGTAACTTAGCCAAGTGTCATTCTTAGACCAGTCTTGAATCAGCGCAGAGGAAACCAGTGTTGGAAAGGCTTCATCGACTGGATGCTTGAGCAGAATAAAATGCTTACCTGCCTGAGAAAGGTGTAATAAAGGCAGCATCTCAAACCATTTCTCGCCCTTGATGAACACCTCGAGATTGCTTAAAGCAATGGCATCGCTGATTGGCATTCCTTGTGGGTGACTCGGTGTTTGTACCAAAAGTGGCTCATGTTCTATCTGTTCGATGATCGCACCGTAATAAGCACTGTCATTGATAGGGAGGTCGACATGAGAAATGGAGCTTGGATTTAATGGAGATTTTGCTTTGATCGCAGCAATTTCACACTCACACCAGAAATCTAGCCAATGCATATAGCACTGCCCTACAGCCTGCTCTAGAAGAGCAATCTCTGCAGATAGTGTATTTGGATAGCGCAGAATCAGATCGCGGTAGTCCATCACCTCAAACAATACAGAGTAGCTTTTGTTTTGATGCTCTGGGAAAAGCAATTCTAATTGGCTTCTACGATATTCAGTCACGCTTTGAAAAAGCTCAGTGCGCTCATGTGGCTGATAAGTGCTGATGACGAGCTCTATCAGCGCTCGCTGTTTTATTTCGATAGACAGACTGCTAGCCAACAGTGAGCCTAAAGACGACGTTAATTTCATGTTTAACCTAGCCTAGGTTTATATAATTATTTTTATTTGATCTGCACTATCTATAGGACACTGATTTTAGGTATGTGTTTGAAGTTACGTTACTTTGAGAGAGCTAATCGTAACTTTACTTGTGTCCATGTTGTGAGAAGTAAGTTGCATAATCGGGTGAGATTTTACTACTTGCACCCACCCTTAACAATAAAGATTTTCCATATTTGAATGAATTCACAGATGAACAAAGTACATTATTATCAACAACTTGTAGGGCTGGATCACAGTTTTAAAATCAGACATGATTACGCCGAGCATAAACTTTTGAATTTATAAAATAATCTCAAATATCTATTTTTTGAACCAATATCATAATCCAAATCAACATGAGCTCATCTTATTAATTACAGCGTGAATGTATTTGGTGTGAGATATGTAATTAACTGATGCATTATATCTGTCTTATACTCGCTTATTCCTTCGCTACCCATTCTATTGATTTAAATATCAGGTGGATAAAAGCAGAGCTCCAGTGCTCGTCTTGTTTTCCTGACAATCTCCTGTGTTTATAGAGTAGTTACACCATAATCTCTGATGAAGTGATGACATTCGAGGTTTAAGCTTGCCTGCATATGAAACATTATTGCGAGTAATCCCTCGTAAATGATTGAGGTAGAGAGAATTTATGAAGAACGTACGATTAACATCATTACTTGGAACAGCAACCTTGTTTAGTGTCGTGGCGTTAGCTGGGTGTAGTCAGAAATCAGAAGTACCAACTCAACCGCAAGAGAATGCGAACCCCATCTGCAGCACTAAAAACCTGACGGGTGGTTGGTCGAAAAGTGAGATAACACCAGAAGCCAAGCAAGCTTTAAACGCAGTTCTTAGCCAAATGAACACTTCAGCTGAGCTCAAGCAGATCTTGAGTGTTCGAACTCAGGTTGTCGCGGGTTTGAATTACGCTATTGAGTTTGAAATGGATAATGGTGAAGTGTGGAACACCATCGTTTACCGTTCTCTACAAGGTGACATCGAAATGACGCAACCTGCACAGAAAGGTCTTCTGTGCTCATAATCTAGATGTGCCAGTGTCTTGTGAGATAGGCTGATAGCAAATAAAAATGGCTCCGTGTTGGGAGCCATTTTTGTTTTTAAGAAGACTGATTTGTTGAACGTTTTCAGTCGGCCAACTCGGGCTCAGCTAACTCCTGAACACAAGCACGGCTGATGTCTTCATCAATGTAGGCCATACCGAGTTTATTGAGGTAGTCCATGCGATCAGCAGTGCGAAGCTCGATGTCGGGGCCTGCAATGTTGTTGGCTTGATAAATTTCAGTGAGATGAGACATGAATTGCTCGCCCACACTCATCATCAATAGACTCATTGCGCCTACGTCCGGTCTTACTTTGGTGCGTTGCTTTTCAGATAGGTTTACCGCTAGTACGATAGGTTGTTCTTCACCTTCGAATCGAACGCCTCGCTCACGAACGGTTTGTTGAGCCCAGTAGTACGCCAGTTCTTTACTCTGAGTGAGAAACACTGGCTCAACCGATTCGGTATAGTTGTTGCCGATGGTCGCCATAGTTTTTGAAGCTGCTTCGTTGAGCGCTTTGTCTCCAGAACGTTTTAAACCTTGGCCTTGAATAGAAGCCAATAAAGCGGAAGATGTGCCGTGATACCAAGTATCACCCGTCGCGAAACCATTCTCTGATAACAGCGTTTTTGCATCTTGTAGGTGTGTAGGTATTGAAGTCATAGGCACTCTCAAAAAGTAAGAATCTTAACAAATAGGAATCTGAACAAATACGTATACAGTTAGCTTAAACAGAAGTTGTTCGGTTAACCGTGGTGTGGAACACAAATCTGAGGCTTTGAGATAAAGCTGGCAGTACAAGCTTTATCTCAAAGCCTTCCCCCGGATCTTACCTAAGTAAGAGAGAAGGACGGGGGAGGCTTTAGCGTTAGCGGTTAATCAAATTGATTAGACGTATTCGCTTCACCCGCGGCTTTTAGTGCATTCTCACCCGCGAAGTATTCTTTGTGATCATCACCGATGTCTGAACCAGACATGTTTTGGTGTTTAACACAAGCGATGCCTTGGCGTATCTCTTTGCGCTGAACATTTGCAACATAGCCCAGCATGCCTTGGTCACCGAAGTATTCTTTTGCAAGGTTGTCGGTTGACAGCGCTGCAGTGTGGTAAGTCGGTAGAGTAATCAAGTGATGGAAGATACCCGCTTCACGAGATGCATCCGCTTGGAATGTGCGAATCTTGTCATCAGCTCGTTTAGACAATTCAGTTTCATCGTATTCCGCGCTCATTAGGCTTGCACGGTCGTAAGCTGAAACATCTTTACCTTCTGCTACCATCGCATCGTAAGCTTGCTGACGGAAGTTTAGCGTCCAGTTGAATGATGGAGAGTTGTTGTAAACCAGTTTCGCATTAGGGTGTACTTCACGTACGCCGTCCATCATCTCTTTGATTTGACCGATGTGTGGTTTCTCAGTCTCAATCCAAAGTAGGTCAGCACCTGCATTGATTGCTTCGATACAGTCAAATACACAACGATCTTCACCAGTACCTTGGCGGAATTGGTATAAACCTGAAGGTAGACGCTTAGGTCGAACTAGCTTGCCGTCACGGTTGAAACAAACATCGCCTTCAGCCATATCAGCAACATCAATCTCTTCAACATCTAGGTATGAGTTGTAGATGTCACCTTGGTCGCCCGGCTCTTTCACTACGGCGATTTCTTTTGTTAGGCCAGCACCTTGTGAATCGGTACGAGCAACGATGATGCCGTTGTCGATGCCTAGCTCAAGGAAAGCGTAACGAAGCGCACGAAGTTTTGCGTGGAAGTCAGCGTGTGGAACCGTTACTTTGCCGTCTTGGTGACCACATTGTTTCTCATCGGCTACTTGGTTTTCGATTTGTAGACAACAAGCTCCCGCTTCAATCATCTGCTTAGCCATTAGGTAAGTCGCTTCTGCGTTACCGAAACCAGCATCGATATCGGCAATGATTGGCACTACGTGTGTCACGTGGTTGTCTATTTTGTCTTGAATACGGTCTTGTAGGTTCACATCGCCTGCTTCACGCGCAGCGTCTAGCTCACGGAATAAACCACCCAGTTCACGAGCATCGGCTTGGCGTAGGAATGTGTATAGCTCTTCTACTAGGCCAGCAACGGATGTTTTCTCATGCATAGATTGGTCTGGAAGTGGACCAAAGTCAGAGCGAAGTGCAGCAACCATCCAACCAGAAAGGTATAGGTAACGACGGTCAGTCTTGCCATCAAAGTGCTTCTTAATAGAAATCAGCTTTTGTTGGCCGATGAAACCATGCCAGCAACCCAGAGACTGAGTGTATTGAGAGCTGTCTTCGTCGTAAGCCGCCATGTCTGCACGCATGATATCTGCCGTGTATTGCGCGATATCTAGACCTGTTTTGAATTTGTTTTGAGCTCGCATACGAGCAGCAGATTCAGGGTTAATTGCATCCCATGGAGCACCAGCAGCGCTTTTTGCAACTTCTATCATTTCGATATCTTGTGTAATTTGCGACATAACTATTCCTTAGTTTCACGTGGGGTATGGTTGCCAAATTGGCTTGGATTAAAACTTTGCTATGGACAAAGAATAACCACTCATGTGATAATTTTGTTAATTTATAGTTATTATATTCGGTATTTTTCTTATGAATATTGCTCGTATAGACCTTAATTTGCTTGTGTATTTAGACATGTTGCTACGTGAAAGAAACGTTACACGAGCAGCAAATCAATTGGGTATTACTCAACCAGCCATGAGTAATGGCCTTCGCCGATTGCGTGATCTGTTTGAAGACCCGCTATTAGTAAGAACAAGTGAAGGGATGATACCGACCGAACGCGCGCATAAGTTGCAGCCACTGATTCGAAACATCTTGGCGAATGTAGAGAAGACACTGCAACCGACCACAGAGTTTAATGCAGAAGACAGTGAACGCGTGTTTCGTATCATGGCGAGTGACTATGCAGAGTCGACCATTATTCAACCTCTTCTGAAAAGGTTAAGTGAGATAGCACCGAAAATACGACTGGATATCATGACGCCAAGTGACGTGAGTTATCAGGATGTAGAGCAAGGTACCGTTGATATAATTATCAACCGATTTGACGATATTCCTCAGTCGTTTCACCAGATGAGCCTCTGGCACGACGGGTTTTCTTGCCTATTTAGTTGTGACAACCCGATCGCCGACAACTTCGATATTTTGTCTTATTTAAAGGCACAACATATTTGGGTAAGTAAGACAGGTATGGGAACGGGAGTGGGAATAAACCCAAGTGAAGCACAAAAGCTTGGTTGGATAGATGAGGCATTAATGCGCATCGGTAAAACCCGTAACATCACGGTGTTTACTCGACACTATTTGTCGGCGATTCTCTTCGCTCAGCAGAAGAACCTTATCCTGACTATTCCTACCAAAGCAGCTCAACTGCAGCGCAATAATCCTAGATTGTTGATCAAGCCTGCGCCATTTGCGATTGAACCCTTTGAGGTGAAGATGGCGTGGAGTCCATTGTTACAAACCAATCCAGACCATCAGTGGATGCGTCGTTTGATTAAAAGTGTCGCTAACGAAATCGAGAGTGGAGTGACGGAATAACATAGTTTGTAGGGTATTTTTTATATGAATATCCAATATAACCGGCATAAATTAGCTAAATTCATGTCCGTTAAGTAAGTTTAAATCAGTAAAGTAAATTTGAGCTAGTCACGAAAATTTATTGAGTAGCCATCAATTAGTTTGAGAGAGATTTTATGAGCAGTCGTATTCAACAGGGAAGCTTGAACATTGATAGCACCCTCTACCAATTAATTAATGAGCAGGTGATTCCTGGAACAGGCATTGTCGCTGAAGACTTTTGGCAATCATTTGCAACTATTCTTGAAGATTTGGCGCCAAAAAATCGCGCATTGCTTATCAAGCGTGAAGATCTTCAACATCAAATTGACGTTTGGCACCAAGAGCGTGCCGGGCAAACGCTAGATCCTGTAGAGTACAAACAGTTCTTACAGCAGATCGGTTATTTGGTTCCTGAAGGCGATGACTTTCAAGTGACGACAGCGAGCGTAGAGCCTGAGATCGCAACACAAGCAGGGCCGCAGCTTGTGGTGCCAATCATGAACGCACGCTTTGCACTTAACGCAGCCAATGCGCGTTGGGGCAGTCTATATGATGCGCTCTACGGAACGGACGTGATCAGTGAAAGTGATGGCGCGGAAAAGGGCGGAAGCTTTAACCCTGCTCGTGGCGCTAAAGTAGTGACTTATGCTCGTGAGTTCCTTGATGATGCAGCGCCATTAAACGGTGTCTCTCATAAAGACGTGACCAAATACAGCATCAGTAACGCTAGCATCGGCAATAAGCTCATAGCGACACTCGATAACGGCGAAGAAGTCACTCTCATTGATAGCGACCAGTTCATTGGCTATCAAGGTGACGCAAGTTCCCCTTCGTGCATTCTTCTTAAACACAATAATCTGCACATCGAAATTCAAATTGACCCAAGCGCACCGATTGGTAGCGTTGATGTGGCGGGTATTAAAGATGTGTTGGTCGAAGCTGCCCTAACAACCATTATGGATTGCGAAGACTCGGTTGCTGCAGTTGATGGTGAAGACAAAGCATTGGCTTACCGTAACTGGTTAGGCTTGATGAAAGGTGATCTGCAAGAATCACTAGAGAAAAACGGCAAAACTATTGTTCGTAACCTTAATCCCGATCGCCAATACACCAGCGTGACGGGTGGTGAGATTTCACTAAAAGGCCGCAGCATGTTGTTCATCCGTAATGTCGGCCACTTGATGACTAACCCTGCCATTATTGATGCCGAAGGTAATGAAGTGCCTGAAGGCATTATGGATGGCATGATCACTTCGTTAATTGCGATGCATGATTTAAAAGGCAACAGCGCGTACCAAAACTCGACTGCGAACAGTATCAACATCGTAAAACCTAAGATGCATGGTCCTGAAGAAGTCGCGTTCACCAATGAGCTGTTTGGTCGCATTGAAGATGCATTAGGGCTAGATCGATTCACGATCAAAGTTGGCATCATGGACGAAGAGCGTCGTACTTCGGTTAACCTTAAAGAATGTATTCGAGCGGCTAAAGATCGTGTTGTGTTTATCAACACAGGTTTCTTAGACCGAACGGGTGATGAGATTCACACCAGTATGGAAGCGGGACCATTCGCTCCTAAAACACAGCTGAAAACCATGACTTGGATTGGCGCATACGAAGATCAAAACGTTGATCTTGGCTTAGCTTGTGGCCTGCAAGGTAAAGCCCAGATTGGTAAAGGTATGTGGCCAGAGCCAGACAACATGGCGAAGATGATGGATGCGAAAATCGGACATCCACAAGCGGGTGCTAATACTGCTTGGGTTCCTTCTCCAACCGCCGCAACTTTGCACGCGCTGCACTATCACAAGGTGAGTGTACCAAGCCGTCAGAAAGAGCTTCGTGAGCGAGTGAGAGCCAATGTTGATGATATTCTTACTATCCCGCTACTGGGCAACCAAAAGCTGACTGCGCAAGATATTCAAAGTGAGCTGGATAACAACACACAAGGTATTCTGGGGTACGTGGTTCGTTGGATTGATCAAGGCGTTGGTTGTTCGAAGGTACCTGATATTAACGATGTCGGCTTGATGGAAGACCGAGCGACGCTGCGTATTTCAAGCCAACATATTGCGAACTGGTTACGTCACGGCATTTGCGAGGAAGCTCAGGTAATGAAAACCATGAAGCGCATGGCCGCAGTGGTGGATGAGCAAAACGCTGGCGACCAGAGCTACCGTAACATGGCGCCTGACTTTGAAAACAGCATTGCATTTTCAGCGGCGTGTCAGTTGGTATTCGAAGGCTGTGCTCAGCCGAGCGGTTACACCGAGCCAGTACTGCACGCGATGCGTCTAAAACTGAAAGCACAGGAATAGCGAAGCAACCGAATAACAAAAATAGAGAATGTAAAATACTAAAAAAAGAACCCCCCCTTTAACCGAGCCCAAGGTGCCGCGCTTTTATAGCGCGGCTTTTTTTTGATTCATTTTTGTGAAGGGAAAGGTGGAAAGTGGGTCAAGTTAGTGATCACTAAGACTTAATTATTTCCGAGCCCTAATCACTGCCAGAACTTAGTTACTACCAACCTTATTTTCCGCCAAAGCAAAGATACTTAATGTCCATGTACTCATCGATGCCTTCTTTCGCACCTTCACGGCCAATACCTGATTGTTTCACACCACCGAAAGGCGCGACTTCGGTTGAGATTAGACCATCATTAATGCCGACCATACCGTACTCAAGCGCTTCTGCAATGTTCCACACTCGATGAATGTTCTGACTGTAGAAGTACGACGCTAATCCATAAATGGTATCGTTGGCCATCTCGATAAGCTCTTCGTCCGTGTCGAATTTCATCACGGGCGCGACTGGGCCAAAGATCTCTTGTTGAACGATGTCCATGCTGTGTTTTACATCTTTAAGAACAACAGGTTGAATGAAAAGCCCATTAAGTTCCTGAGTTGGCGTGACAGGCGTGGCACCTTGTTCAATCGCTCGGTTTACCAAAGCTTGGATGTTGTTCTTTGCGTTCAGGCTGACAACAGGGCCAATCGTGACACCTTCATCTAAGCCGTTACCAATCTTAAGCTGCTGAACCGCTTGATCGAATTTAGCCACAAACTCATCGTACACTTTACTGTGAACGTAGAATCGGTTTGCACAGACACATGTTTGACCTGCATTACGGAACTTCGACGCCATTGCCCCTTGAACGGCTGCATCGATGTCGGCATCGTCAAACACAATAAATGGTGCGTTACCGCCAAGTTCCATTGAGGTGCGTTTGATGCCTTTTGCTGCTTGAGCCATCAAAATACTGCCCACACGGGTCGACCCAGTGAAAGAGATTTTTTTGATAAGCGGATGCGAAGTGAATAGGTTGCCCACTTGTTCAGGGCTTTCACCAAGCACCACTTGAAGTAGATCTTTAGGGATACCCGCTTGATAAGCCAGTTCAACCACAGCAAACGCGGAAAGCGGTGTCTCATCCGAAGGTTTCACGACAAAGCTACAACCCGCAGCTAAGGCAGGAGCCGCTTTACGAGTGATCATTGCAATAGGGAAGTTCCATGGCGTAATCGCGCACGCCACTCCGATCGGTTGCTTGATGGTCACCAAACGTTTGCCTGCGACTGTGCTAGGAATGGAATCACCATAAGTGCGCTTTGCTTCTTCTGCAAACCACTCAATGAAGCTCGCGCCATACACCACTTCGCCTGCCGCTTCGGCTAACGGTTTACCTTGTTCAATCGTCATGATTCGAGCAAGGTCATTCTTGTTTTCGAGGATCAACTGGTGCCAGCGATGAAGTAGTGCAGCACGAGATTTAGCAGGGATTTTTGCCCACTCTTTTTGCGCTACATGAGCTCGTTCAATCGCGCTCGATAACTCTGTTTCTGATGATATCGGTGCGTGCCCGATGAGTTCACCCGTTGCTGGGTTTGTGACTGCAACTGCGTTGTTCGCTTCTGTCACCATAAAAGAGAGTAAGTGCTGGTTCTTAATGTTTAGCATCGTGATTCCTTTGTTGTGATTACTTTAGACGTGTTGCTTATATGCGGGTTGGCGAGTGTTCAAATGACTTCGACCAACCGTTGATTGGTCGAAGATAGTGGTCGTTAGCTCGTTAGCTCGTTAGCTCGTTAGCTCGTTAGCTCGTTAGCTCGTTAGTGCTTAAGTTGTTACTTTCGAAGCGATAGCCACTCGAAGCGATCTAAGAAAATGATCTATTGTTGACTCCAATTATCAGACTCTATTTTCGCTAGCGCTTTTGCGGCTTTCTGAAGAGCGGGTAGGTACTTGATCGCTTCATCAGGCTTGACTCGAATTACAGGCGCTTGTATCGCTAGGCCGAGGTTTGATTGACCCGTAGATGACGGGATCAGCACGGCGATACAGACTAAGCCCGGCAAAAATTCTTCGTCATCAATCGCAAAGCCTTGGATTTTCGCTTCTTCGATGTCTTTCTCTAACATTGAATAGTCGGTAATGGTGTTCACGGTGTATTGAGTCAGTGGCACATTTTCAATTAATCGTCTGCGCTGTGACTTAGACATGTGCGCCAAAAACAGTTTTCCGCTTGCTGAGCAATGCACCGGGACGCGAGAACCTGGGTGTAGATGAAAACGAAGGGGTGCTTCAGTTTCTGCGCGATCAAGATAGATGATCTCGCCACTTGATAGCGCCGTTAGGTTACAGCTTTCACCAACTTCTGCTCTCAGGTTTTCAAGAATAGTGCGTCGGGCACTGTGCATGGTGCTATTCAACAATAGGTTTTCGGCAAGCTTTCTGAGTCGAATACCTGAGCTGTAGTGCTTCTCATCGCCGTCTCTTTGAATAATGCCTGCCGCTTCTAACTGCTGAAGCATTCGGTGCAGCGTAGGTTTTGGCAGTCCAGTTTCTTCGACTAATCCTTGAAGAGAAATAAACTCGTCTTTTTGCGCTATCACCTCTAATAGTGCAAAAAGTCGGAGAGTCGGTGTATCCCCTTGAACTGGTGGTGTTTCTGTTTGCATATAATGATCCATCCTTGCGATATGTCTATGCCTAAGAGTGTACATACCAAATCATTATTCTTCAATTATCTGAATAAAATTTGACCTTTTTTATTATTTCAATAATATAAATATAAATTATGGAACAATTAATCTCAATAAATGGAATTTAAGATGAAGGCGATTGAACGGATTATTGACAAGGCTCACTTAGATCGTAAGCGAGTGGTTTTGAGTGAAGCTGAGGACCCGCGAGTGCTAGCAGCCGCAAGAATGGCGATAGACAAACAGCTCGCTTACATCACCCTAGTAGGGGATGAACCGGCGATCATCGCTGCTGCAGAATTACATCACATTGATCTTGTAGGCATTCATATTGTCTCCCCACAAGCGTCATCACTCAAAGAAGTGCTCGCTGAGCGGTTGTATACATTAAGAAAAGCGAAAGGTATGACTTACGATGATGCGCTAGATCTGGTTCTAGACCCACTCGTTTTTGCCAATCTGATGGTCAGAGAGGGGCTGGTGGATGGCACCGTTAATGGTGCGGTTTATACTACGTCTGATGTGGTGCGAGCTGCGCTTCAGATTATCGGCTCCGCGCCAGACAGTGAATTGGTATCGAGCTTCTTTCTGATGATGTTGTGTGAGCCTTTCCATAATCTTAAAGGTGGCATGATTTTCAGTGACTGTGGTTTGGTGATTAACCCCAATGAAACCGAGCTGGCATCGATTGCCGTGGCCGCATCAAACAGTGCTCAAACGCTACTGATGGAAGAGCCTAAAGTAGCGATGCTGTCGTTTTCGACCAACGGGAGTGCCAAACACGAATCGGTCGATAAGGTTCGTAATGCGGCTCAACTCGTAAAACAACGTTGTCCCGGAATCGCCGTCGATCAGGATGTTCAACTCGATGCCGCGATTGTGACTGAGATTGCCGCGAAAAAGCTGCCAGATTCAGAGGTGAAAGGTCAATCGAACGTGTTGATATTTCCCAATTTAGAAGCAGGTAATATTGGTTATAAGCTTGCGGAAAGGTTAGGCGGGGCAGTTGCGATTGGTCCACTGTTACAAGGGTTGAATCAACCTGCGAATGACTTATCAAGAGGGTGTTGCGCACAAGACATCTTTAATGTGATCGCGGTGACTGCCGTACAAGCGCAGCAAGGGAAAGTGTCTAGCTCTAAGGCTGATACTGAAGCTGATGTTGAAGAAAAAGAAGAATCGACATTTGATTTTAGATACTAAAATCTAGCTCCTGAAGCTGATACTCACATTCAAATCAACCCCCAAAAACAACCTAACTAGGACTGCTGATGGAGTTACCTGTTTTACTCGCTATTCTTGCCACCATCGCGGTGGGTACCTATTTTCAAACTGTCACCGGATTTGGCCTCGGTATCATCGTGATTGGTTTAACGGTTAGCCTTAATCTGGTTTCCTTACCCGTTATAGCCGCTGTGGTCAGTATTGTGACCTTGTTCAATTGCTTGGTCGCATTGATGGGTAAGCCACTGCTTGGGGAACTCAAGATTCTGGTGGTGTTGGTCATCGGTATTATTCCCGGCGTTTCGATGGGGGTGTACTTGCTGGACGAGTTAAGCGATTCGGCAACGCATATTCTCCGAGGACTATTGGGTGCGATGGTGCTATTCGCAGGTTTGAGTTTTATGTTCAAACCTAAAACCAGAAAGGATCGTTCGGCAACTGTATCGTTTTTGTTGTCTGGTTTTAGTTCTGGCTTAGCGGGAGGGTTGTTTGGGATGGCAGGTCCACCGATTGTTTATCATCTCTATCGGCAACCTTTTTCGCTCGATCTGGTGCGAAGCACACTGCTGATGGTGTTCGCTTGTACGTCGATGTCACGTACTGTCAATGTCTACGCTGCAGGCGACATGGAACAGAGCATACTGTGGTTATCTGCTATTGCTGTTCCCTTGGTAGCGCTTGTCACGATGTTTGCTCGACGTTTCCCACCGCCGTTGTCTAATGATCAACTCAGAAAGTTAGTGTTTATTGTGTTGATGTTGATTGGTGGGTACTTGATGGCGGTCTCTGTATGGTCGTTGTTTTTGGCTTAGAACGTTTTCTTTATCAAAATTATCTTTGAAGGAGGAGGGCTTGATTCTCGTTTAATGCTTGATGACACCCTCCTCACTGACACGTCAGCGCTTTAGCATCTCAAAGATGTTCCTACATAGCCCGAACAAGCAGCTCTCTTGTACGTCCAAGGTAATGTTGTTGCGGTAATATGGGCTCAAATCCACTCCCATCCCCACGCCATGAATCTCAATTCCGTTTTTGGTCGACTCACGTTCAATGACTTGTTTTAGGTGGTTATCCAAATAGAACTGATCGTTGGCGGTGCTGGTGGCGGTATCCATTGGGCAGCCGTCTGAGAACACGATCAAAACCTTTCGTTGAGCAGTGTGCTGTTGCAACCGCTGGCTAGCGAACTGCACCGCTTCGCCATCAATCCCTTCTTTAAAGACGTCTGCTTTACGAAGACTCGCAATGCCAAGGCGAGATCGTCTCCAATGCGTATCAAAATCCTTAAACACGATGTGCCGAACTTCGTTCAAGCGCCCTGGGTGCTTTGGTTGGCCTTGTTTAAGCCACTGTCGATAGACCTTGCCACCGTTCCAGTTGTTGGTAGTGAAGCCAATGATCTCAAATGGGATATCAGCCAATCCAACGGATTTGAGAATCGTATCCATCAACAAACTTAGCTTGTGACTGTGCTTTTGCATTGAACCTGAACAATCCATCAAAAACGTGATGGCACATTGATGAGATGCGCCGATGTCAGGTTGATAAAAGACAGTGCGATCCAATGGCGACGTGATGAGCTTGGTGATGGTGGTGGCGTTAACAATGCCTTCTTCTAAATGGTCCTGACGTCGGTTCCTTTGTGGCGTGGCGACAAAGCTGGTGAGCATAGCGGCTAAACGGCGAGTGTTTACTTGTCTCGCCATGATGTGATCGGTGAGTTTCTGCCTCAGTTCGAGTAATAGGGCGCGCCTGACGAGTTTATCTGCGGCGATGACTTGATCAAATTCTGAATTAAAGACCTGATAATTCGCGCCCGAAAGCTCGAACACCTTACTACTGCCTGTGATGTCAGTATCGACGTCTTGATCTTGAATGTCTCCATCAACGATAAGGGCAAGCTGCGCAAGGATTTTTATGTCTTCTTCAACCGTTGGCGTAGCCGAGTTATCGCTCTCTTGCTCTTGGTTGATGAGCTCTTTTGCAAGGGCAGCAAGCTCATTGGCGCAGTGAGCAAACTGTTGTTGGTCGGTTCTATGTTGCTTTAAGCGCTTCAGGCTGTACCCGAAAGTAGGCACGATGCCGGCGCGAGTCGACTCAATGGTCTCAGCGATAGGCTCAGACACCGGAACGCCAGTTAAGCGGGTGTAGATGACTTGCATCAGTGTAAACAGCAACATGCCTATTCGTGATTCGGTAAAGCCATTTTGATGATATTGGTTGCTCCAATACGCAAAGTTGAATTGGATGCTGGTGGTCACGCCTTTTAGATAAGGCGGGACTTGAGATTCAATTCGGACCTGTTCGCAGAAGTCGTAAAGCAGACGTTCTATTTCGTTTTGAGGGCGTAGTGAATAGTGGAGGTCAGCGTCTGAAAGCAATAATCGCAGTGCCGATGAATCGATCTTGCCCTGCATCGATAGCTTGCTGTTTTTTAGCTCGTGGCGAGAAACAAAGGTGAGATTGTTAGTATGCGCAGACTGATAATAACAGGGGCTATTGCCTTTATAGAGACGTTCTCCCCGGTAGTTCAGATTGAGTTCGCCACTGATTGCTCTGGCGACAGACACACCAATATCGAGGATCTTTTTCTGCTGGGAAGAAACATTGGCCATGGTTTACGACTCCGAGTGCGAATAGTTTTGAGTAGGCGTTTCTAAATCTTCACCAAAGCAACGGAAATAGTATTCGCTAACCAGCTCTTTCTCTTCGTCTTCACATCGATTCAAGAATGACAATCTAAATGCAGTCGCTACATCGTCGAATATTTGGATGTTTTCGGCCCAAGTGAGCACCGTTCGCGGAGACATCACCGTTGAAAGGTCACCAGCCCTAAACCCGTTACGCGTTAATCCTGCGGTGGCGATCATTTTCTCGACCAGTTGTCGACCACTCTCATTATTCAGCTCTGGAAGCTTGGATAACACGATCTTAGTTTCATGTTGTGGATCTAAATAGTTGAGCGTGGCGATGATGTTCCATCTATCTAATTGACTCTGGTTAAGCACTTGAGTGCCAGAATACAAACCTGAGAAGTTACCCAAGCCAAGCGTGTTGCAGGTAGCAAACAGGCGGAAAGAAGGGTGAGGCGTGATCACTCGGTTTTGCTCTAAAGAGGTGTATTTGCCGTCTTGTTCTAACAGTTGTTGAATCACAAACATCACGTCAGGGCGACCAGCGTCGTACTCATCTAATACCAGTGCGATGGGTTGTTGAATGCTTTGCGGAAGAATGCCTTCTTTAAACTCAGTTACCTGCATTCCGTCCTTAATGACGATGCTGTCTTTACCGATGAAATCCAATCGACTTAAGTGTCCGTCTAGGTTAATCCTCAAACACGGCCAATTCAATCTCGCGGCAATTTGCTCAATGTGAGACGACTTGCCCGTTCCGTGCGTGCCTTGTATCAATGTGCGACGATTGGAGGTGAACCCCGCCAATATAGCCAACGTCACTTCGGGGTCGAAACAGTAGTTAGGATCGACTTTAGGAACATATTCGCCCGCATGTTCAAATGCCATCACCGTTAGGTTGCTGTCGATGCCAAAGCGTTCTCTTACACTTACCGGCTGCGTTGGTACCAATTCCGCCTCTTTCATCATATTTCCCTCTATATAGCTCATCACTTGTCGCTGCTATCGCGATATGTCATCGATTATTAACAGCTCCAGTTAAGTTAACGGAACTTTTTGTACGAAAAACTACCAATAATGTGATCCAGTTTTATTAATTAGAATGAATTGTTCCAATTTAATATAAAAAGTTGACGCGCAAAAATTCTACTACTAAGGTGAAAATGAATTCGAAAAAGAGACGATTCATTCCGAAAAATGAAATTTTGGTTAACTCAAGGAGAATGGAAGAATGAGCGAGCAAGAAAAACGTACGGTTGTTTCCGGCACAGTAACAATGACACCATCAGAAGCGTTCGTTGAAACTATGGTTGCTAATGATGTTACCGACATGTTCGGCATCATGGGGTCAGCATTTATGGACGCAATGGATATCTTTGCTCCTGCTGGCATTCGATTGGTCCCAGTAGTACACGAGCAAGGCGCTGCCCACATGGCAGATGGTTACTCTCGTGTATCTGGTCGCCACGGTGTGGTTATCGGGCAGAATGGCCCAGGTATCAGTAACTGTGTAACAGCAATTGCAGCTGCGTTCTGGGCACATAGCCCGGTCGTGATTGTGACGCCAGAGACAGGCACTAAAACAATGGGCTTAGGTGGTTTCCAAGAATGTAACCAGCTTCCAATGTTCCAAGAGTTTACTAAGTATCAAGGACACGTAACGCACCCAGATCGTATGGCGGAATACACAGGTCGATGCTTCGACCGTGCGATGAGTGAAATGGGTCCAACTCAACTGAACATTCCACGTGACTATTTCTACGGTGAAACTCAAACCGAGATCCCTCAACCAGCACGTTTAGACCGTGGCCCAGGTGGTGAAAAATCTCTGAACGAAGCGGCAGACTTGATTGCTGAAGCGAAATTCCCAGTCATCATTTCTGGTGGCGGCGTGGTAATGGCTGATGCCGTTCAAGAGTGTGCGGCACTGGCAGAACGACTAGGAGCACCCGTAGTAAACAGTTACCTACACAATGACTCGTTCCCTGCTAGCCACCCATTATGGTGTGGTCCTCTAGGCTATCAAGGTTCGAAAGCAGCAATGAAGTTGATGGCTCAAGCGGATGTGGTTATTGCTTTGGGTACACGTCTTGGTCCATTTGGTACGTTGCCTCAACATGGTATGGACTACTGGCCGAAGAACGCGAAAATCATTCAGATTGATGCCGACAACAAGATGCTAGGTCTGGTTAAGAAGATTTCAGTTGGTATCTGTGGTGATGCGAAAGCAGCTGCGGTTGCTCTATCTGAAAGATTGGAAGGCCGTGCATTGTTGTGTGATGACAATAAAGGCGCTCGTCAAGACACGGTCGCAACAGAGAAAGCACTTTGGGAAAAAGAGCTTGATGAGTGGACACACGAACGTGACTCGTTCAGCTTGGATATGATTGAAGAAAACTCACACGAGACTCCGTTCTCTGGTGGTGAATACCTTCACCCGCGCCAAGTATTGCGTGAGCTAGAAAAAGCGATGCCAGAAGACGTAATGGTCTCAACCGATATCGGTAACATCAACTCGGTGGCAAACAGCTACTTACGCTTTGAAAAACCACGTAGTTTCTTTGCGGCAATGAGTTTTGGTAACTGTGGTTACGCGTTCCCGACCATCATTGGCGCGAAAGCAGCAGCACCTCATCGCCCAGCTATCTCTTATGCAGGCGACGGTGCGTGGGGCATGAGCCTGATGGAAACCATGACATGTGTTCGTCATAACATTCCAGTGACAGCCGTGGTATTCCACAACCGTCAATGGGGTGCAGAGAAGAAGAACCAAGTCGACTTCTACAACCGACGCTTTGTTGCCGGTGAGCTAGATAACCAAAGCTTTGCTGAAATCGCACGAGCAATGGGCGCTGAAGGTATCACGGTTGATAAGCTAGAAGATGTAGGTCCAACCTTGCAAAAAGCCATCGACATGCAGATGAACGAAGGCAAAACAACCATCATTGAAATCATGTGTACTCAGGAGTTGGGCGACCCGTTCCGCCGAGATGCGCTATCAACACCGGTTCGTTTCCTAGATAAATACAAAGATTACGTATAAGTCGTAGGAAGTTTGTCCGGCCACGGTATTTTCGAGAGTGTTAGAGAAAGTGCAATCGAGAATGTGGTCGGGCAATATTAACGGGTATTGGCAATGTACTTAAGTGAATACCGGCAACCCGTATTTCAATAATCCTTAGTCAAACGTTAGAACATGAATTAAATGGCTGTGGTACATATAAGTGGTTTTAGTTATATAAACTTTGTCGTTCCTTATTAATCGACCCTTAGCTAATTGCTCCTTAGTTAATGGTTTTATAACTGTTAGTTATTGATGAGGATATATGGCCATTGATAAAGACATATACCTATTGTCATTTTTAAAATCATTCGTAACGATACTGATTAACCATGATAGTTAATTTTTAATTGTAATAAATTTAAATTAAGTGACCTATTACATGCATGCTGTGAACAATAAGCGTTATATAAGCTCACTCGAAGAGCTGTATAAAATAATTAATTCATTAATGAATGAATGCAGTGACCAACGTGGTTTGATGTATAACGTGTGTGATTATGAAAACAGTAATCTAATGCCAAGTTTAGGCCGTTCCAATCGTAAGAACATACGCCGTGTCGAACAAGAGTTGCTTTCAACAGTGAGAGTTTACGGTGGTCACTCGCTGAGTTCTAACGACATAAATGACTGGTTATTGATGTGTTTAGCCAAAAAGCAGGGCTTTCCCACCCGTTTACTGGAATGGACCGATAACCTGTTAAATGCGCTTTGGTCGGTGTGTCACAGCCAAAGTAAAGACTGCATAAACATAATTAAAGCTATTGATTATCAGCGGGTTAGTGTTTTTAGCTCGCCGTGTAATATCAACAAAACTCAGATATTTAATGTGGCGGATTGCGATCAGCAAGAGCCGCGCAAGGACAAGTGGTATTCCATTCACCCATTTAAGGAAGGTGGCAATGATGCCATTCAGCCTCTGTACGATGAGAAAGAATATTCAAACGGTCTAGTGTCCGTTCATATTCTTCCATCAGTAAAAGTAAACCTGATAAAGGAGTTAATATCCATGAACGTTTTAAATGAACCGACTGATTATATCGAAGAGAAGCTAACCGATATAAAAAATGAAGCCCATATAGATAACAATCAAGTTATTAATAAAGGTGAGGGGAATATTGAATTACAAGTGAATACCCATAACCGTAAACTTGAGCAGTATGGCCGAAAGTACCATCAAGATTTTGATTTCGACTAAAGTCTAATATTTCTAATGATTTTATTTAGACCTCATATAAATCTAGTGATTACGAGATAAATAAAATCAGAACACTAATTAATTTATAAAAAGATGAAATCTGTGAGCTTAAAGATTGTTTATAAAGTAACTCGAAGTTAGAGTGGCGAATCTTGTTGTCAAGTTGTTAAATTTTCACAGATCTAGTTTAAACACTCTAATAAAAAAGTGGCGCAAAGCTACTGAAATTTAAACCAATAACGAAAACATAAAGGATTCTGGAATATGAATATGCAAACCAATGCAGCGACATTCGTGCTGGAAAACCAAGTCGACACCGCCTTTTTACAGTCTTTTAGTGATGCATGGAATAACCATGATATTGAAGCGCTAATGTCGTTTATGACCGAAGACTGTGTCTTCCACACCGTGGCAGGAGAAGGCGAACTTGGAAACACTATCGAAGGGTACGAAGCCGTTCGTAATAGCTTTGAATTGGTTTGGCAGAACTTTCCAGATGCAGCCTGGAGCGACCCTGTCCACTTTGTGTGTGGCGACCGCGCGGTAAGTGAATCAACGTTCTCTGCGACTAACCCGGATGGCAGCATCATCGAAGCTCGCATGGTCGACGTGTTTACTCTGAAAGATGGAAAAATCAGCGTAAAAAATGCCTTCCGTAAAACACGACCTCTTTTGACTCCTAACAACACTCCCAAGAGCTAGACACGAAACCAAAATCAGTCCACGTGTTATGACTAGGAGAGTCGAATTATGAGTTTAGTAATGGAACAACCGGCAGCCGATGTGCCGCCAAAGGTGACAAGCACCCAAGCAAAAGAAAGCACCCAAGCACAAGATAAATACGATCCAAAATACGATCCACTTAAAGACAAGAGCCCAGGTCACGGTAAGGAATACGCCCCGACTTATTGGGTAGATACCGCAGGCGCGCCACCTGAAGATGATGGTCCAATTACATCGGATATGGATGTGGATGTGGCGATAATCGGTTCAGGCTACACAGGCCTAAGCACCGCGATACACCTTGCTGAAATGTACGGCATTAAAGCGACTGTGATTGAAGCTAACCGTATGAGTTGGGGCTGCAGTACCCGAAATGGTGGCCAGGCTCAGTGTGCGTCAGGACGTTTGAAGCGTTCTCAGTGGATTGAACGCTGGGGACTAGAAACCGCACTGAAAATGCATCGCGAATGCGTCGATGGTATGAACACCTTTAAGTCTCTGATCAAAGACATTGATTGTGACCCACAGTCGGGCGGCCACTTATACGTTGCCCATCGTCCCAAAGTGATGGCAACACTTGAAAAAGAAGCCAAGTTGCTGCGCGACACGTTCGATTACGATGCGCAGATCTTAGATGCGGAAACCGTAAAACGAGATTACGTTGGTGACCAAGAAGCGGCAGGCGCAATGCATGAACCAGAAGGCATTGGTATTCATGCAGGGAAATTGGCGTTTGGCTATCTAAGAAAGGCGAGAGCACTCGGTGTAAAAGTGCATCCAACTAGCCCTGTTATGGGTTGGGAAACACGCAACGGTGTGCATTACCTAAAAACGCCCGGCGGTGTTGTGAAGGCACGTTCTGTTGGGGTTTGTACCGGTGGATACACTAGCCAAGGTTTGCATTCAGAGCTTAAGAATCGCTTGTTGCCGGTACTTTCTAATTCGATGGTGACGCGTCCGCTAACTCAAGACGAAATTGCCGCGTGTAACTTCAAAACCAATCAGGTGATTACTGATACCCGAATCCTGCGTCATTACTACCGTTTGTTACCCGATAACCGAGTGCAGATAGGTACACGCAGTGCCATCAGTGGCAAGAACGCACCTGAAAAGAAATACGAAGACATGTTGAGAGCGGATTTAACCCGAAAATTCCCGTCTCTCGATCAGATCAAAATCGATTATTCATGGTGGGGGTGGGTGGATGTTAGCCACGATATGATGCCAAGAATCTATCAGCCGAATCCAAAGCAATCCATCTTTTACGCACTAGGGTATGGCGGCAATGGTGTGATGTATTCCGCTCAAGCAGGCAAGCGCCTTGCCCAGTGGATCGCAGGTGAAGGTCATAAGCTTGACTTGCCAATATTTGAATCAAAACTTCCGTTCCCCAACGTGAGGGAAGTGGTGGAATCTGAGATGTTTGCACCATTTCGAAGAGTAGGGCAGCGGTTCCTTTATCAGTGGTATTCGTTAAAGGATGAAAGGCTGTAACTACCCGAACATTGTTTCCAAAATAGGGAAATAGAATTACGACCAGGAAAGTTGTACCAGGTCACCTTGTGAGCAAAGTACAGGCAGGACGTCTGTATGATAGGAAAGGTTAAGACTATGAAATTGATTAAAAATAAAATTATTGCTGGTGTCACTATTGTAGCAACAGCGGTGTTATCTCATACCGCGGCAGCAGCGAATTTTAAAATGGCTATCGGCGATGCTGCTGGTGGTACGCAGTGGGAATTAGCGACCTCATTCTCTGAACTGATGGAGCAAAAAACAGACGGTAAAGTGAAAATCGACCTGTTCCCGAATGGCCAATTAGGCAATGAGCAAGACACCGTAAACGACGCAGCAATCGGTCTTCTCGACTTCTCTGTACTGGCGATCAACAACGTGACGCCTTTCTCTCCAACCGTTGGTCTATTGACCATGCCTTACGTGATTCAAAGCGCAGAAGAAGCAGTGCTACTGACTCAAGGTCAAGTAGGCCAAGATTTAGTTGATAACACGATTCGTGACGCTGGTGTTCGTATTGTCGGTTGGGCTTATTCTGGCTTTAGGGTTTTGACCAACTCGAAAAAGCCTGTTGCTTCACCAGAAGATTTGAAAGGGCTAGTGATTCGTGTTCCTCGTAACGAAATCATGATCGCGTCTTATCAAGCATGGGGTGTAAACCCAACGCCAATGGCGTGGTCTGAGACTTTCACTGGCCTGCAACAAGGCGTGGTAGATGGACAAGATAACCCTTACATCACAGTCCACGCGATGAAATTCAACGAAGTACAAAAGTACGTGACCAACATTCGCTACATTTTCTCTTTGGAACCTCTAATTGTGAGTGAAACGGTCTTCCAACAACAGACTCCTGAAATGCAAAAAATCATTCTTGAAGCAGGTCAGGAAGCGACAGAGCACAGTTTTGCTTATCTAGAAAATACGGAAAACAAGATCCGTGAAGAGCTACAAGCGAAAGGCATGGTATTCACAGACCCAGTAGACAACGAGCAAGAGTGGATCAGCAAGGTGACTAAGTCAGTTTGGCCTAAGTTCTACTCAAGCATTGGAGGCAAAGACAAGCTAGACGACGTTCTTGAGTTACTAGGTAGAAAGTAACGATTAGATTCGCCCTATCTGCTGTTCTGCGCTACTTAATCACCTAGCGATAGAACAGTGAGATAGGGCATTTACATGGCTGTACTCGTTGATCTGTTCTGTACCTGATCTTTTTAGGACCGTGAGCGACTGGTTGTCATGTGGAAATCAACATTGGAGGTTATATGTCAGTCGCTAAAACAATAAAAACGCACCTAAACAACATTGAGGAATATACCTGTTGTCTGCTGCTCGCAAGCTTTGTCCTATTGCTGTTTACACAAATCCTTACTCGTCAGTTCTTTGATTACTCTATCCCTTGGGGGGATGAGGTCGCTACTTACATGTTCGTTTGGTTTGCCTATCTAGGGGCTGTTGTTGCGGCCAAGATGTCGGCGCACAACCGAGTGAGCTTTCACTTTAAATTCTTTCCGCCAATCGTGCAGACCGTGAGTGAAACCATCGCTGACTTCTTATGGCTCTGTTTCAACGGCTACTTCGTTTACCTCAGCTACGACTTCGTGTTCAACAAAATGAATCTGTTTTGGAAGTCTCAGACTACAGGTATCCCGATGAAGTACTTCTACATGATTTTACCTATCGCGTTTTCACTGATGATGATTCGAATTATCTGGAACAACTATGAGCGTTTATTCAAAGGCGCAACCAACGAAGATCCAGAAGTCAAAGAGCTGCGCAAAATGACGGCACAAAAGTCAGCGCAGTAGTCATCACAGAGAATAGTCGTAATAGAGAGATGTAATAATGGAATCCTATTTAACTCTAATTTTATTTGGTGGCTTTTTAACGCTGTTAATTCTGGGCGCACCAATCACAGTATCACTGGCTGGCGCTTCGATGGCGGCCTATATGTTGCTCGACAAAAATCCCATCGCTTTAGTACAAATCGCGTTTACCTCGGTGGGTAACTTCCCGCTAATGGCCCTGCCAGCCTTTGTTCTTGCGGGTGCATTAATGGAGGCGGCGGGTATCTCCAAACGTCTGGTGGATATCGCCGAAAGCTTAGCGGGTCCCGTAACAGGTGGCCTTGGTGCAGCAACGGTAATGGCGTGTCTTTTCTTTGGTGCTATCTCGGGTTCAGGCCCTGCAACCACCGCTGCGGTAGGCATGCTAATGGTGCCTGCGATGGTCAAGCGTGACTACGATAAGAGCTACGCATCGGCAGTTACTGCTGCATCTGGTGGCTTGGGCATTATCATCCCACCATCCATTCCCTTGGTTATCTTTGGTATCTCCGCAATGGGCTTAATGGCGCCACCGGAAGCCATTGCTCAACACGGCCAGTTTGCTTCTTTGTCTATTCCAAAACTGTTTGTTGCTGGGGTTGTACCGGGCTTCATCATGGCTTCGACGCTGGTGGTAACCAACTACTTCATTGCTAAGCGAGAAGGCTATAAAGGGTTGACTGAAACCTGGTCGTTTGGCGATGTAAGGCACTACTTGCGCCGCGGTTTATGGTCGATATTAGCGCCGTTCTTGATTCTTGGCGGTATCTACAGCGGCATGTTCACACCAACAGAATCTGCGGTTGTAGCGATATTCTATTCGTTGTTTGTGGGTGTATTTATTCACCGCGAATTGTCGTTCAAAAGTGTGATGAAATCTCTATCGACCACGACATGGATCACCGGACGTGTGTTGTTGATCCTCTTTGCAGCAACAGTATTTGGACGCTTGTTGATCGAGCAAAAGATCCCGGTTGTCGTGGCTGAATCATTACTCAGTTTTACCGACAACATGTACATGGTGTGGGCGCTAACCATTACCTTGTTGTTGTTCATCGGCATGTTTATGGAAACCTTAGCGGCGATCATGATCATCGTGCCAGTGTTACTGCCAATCATGTACATGCTGGGCGCTGATCCAACTCACGTGGGCATCGTGGTGGTGTGTACCTTATCGATAGGTTTTGCAACGCCGCCGCTTGGGGAAAATATCTTTGTCGCCTCGGGGATTGGTGGCTCTACGGTTGAGCAGATCACCGCGAAGATCCATCCCTTTGTACTTGCATCTGTCGTGGGCGTTTTCGTTATCGCTTTCTTCCCACAAATCACGCTTTGGCTACCGTCCTTAGTCGGCTATTAGGAGACACAACGATGAATCTATCCAGAATAATCCTTATTGGCTGCGCCTTGTTTGCTGTGGTCAGCGGCATTGGATTGCGTGCAGAGCATTCAGAAGTCGAGAAAGAGATTAAGCCAGTCAATGTGCTCGATATTTCTGAGCCACATGTGGTCAGTGACGCTGAAAGAAGAGCTAAAACCTTGCTTGCCAAGGCAGTGATACACGTTCAAAAAGAGGGCGACGATAGCGTCAAAGACTTCATGAGTGATGCCGAATATATAGACGGTGAGCTCTATGTGTTTGCTCTTGGTATTGATGGCCAATTCCTTGCCAGTGGCGGCTCTTCCATGGTGCTGGTAGGCGACAGTGTGTTGGATACCCAAGACGTTTACGGCAATCCTTTTTTCCGTGAAATGATCACCAAAGCGGTCCACAAGGGTTTTGGTGAAGTGAAGTATCACTGGACCAATCCGACCGATCGAATGGGTGAGCCGAAAACGACTTTCTTTGAACGTGTGGGTGATGTGATTGTCGCTGTCGGTTATTACCCTGAACGTTCCAGTGCGGCCGAAGCAAAGAATTTACTGGCGAGAGCGATGACCGCGATAGTGGAGTCAGAACAAGAGAGCCTAAATGAGTTTAATGATGCCGATGGCAGCTTTGTAGAAGGGGATTTGTATGTGTTTGTGATGGATATGAGCTCTGGAAAGTTGCTGGCGCATGGGGTCTCTCCTGAGCTAGTTGGGCGTTCGCACAGCGAGATTCTAAGTCCTGACGATAAACCGATTCTCACTGAGATGTTAAATCTAGCCAAAGAAAATGGTCGTGGCGTTTACACCTATCGATGGTTAAATCCGCTGTCGAGCAAAGTGGAAACTAAGCACACTTACTATCGAGTTATCGACAATAAGTTGGTTGGGGTGGGTTATTACACAAATTCAAACAACACGTAAACGCGTTTCTACGGAAACCTCAACCCAGTTAAATAAAGGGCTGGGGGCTCGAAATGCCGGTTTGTGTAAAAAAGCAATTTAGTAAAATTCACACTGTGTAATTTTTGTTGTGAAATTGTTTCAAAAATAACAGTAGTATGAAAAACATGGAAACCACACAGTAAAGAACAATTTTGAAAAGGGTCTATTGGGATGTTTGACCTAAATGAAATTTAAAGCCGTACGAGGGATAGACTATGAATATGCTGACACTAGACAAAACAGAACTTCACAGAAACCATTCAACATTTATTGCTGAAGCTGTCTTTGCCGTCGAAATGGTGAAAGCAGACAAGCAACTCGAAAAACAGAAAATGGCGAAACAGTTGCTTGATACTTTATTTCCTCTTGAGGCGGGTTCACACGAAGACGCGGTGAGCTACGAGATTGATTACCGACATGTTCAGGTTTACTTCAAAAACGGTGAGCACACCGGCCTAAAACGCGCTAAACACTTTGTAGCTTACACAGGTGATAAATCTAAGCCTTCAGCAATCCTATTCCGTGATGAAAGCGGTACGCACGTTGAAGTGACAATCGGCGCTCGTAAAGGCACAGGCCGTCTGGAGTTGGTTGATATTCAAGATATCCAATTAGAGACGTGCACTACGTTTGGTCAAACTGAGGCCAGCCGTTCTTCTGGCATCCGTCACTGGGTGAGCTTAGTAAAAGGCGATGAAAGTGGCCGCCCGAATGCATCAAGTGAAGACAAAGAGTTCACAGCGAAAAATGGTGAAGACTATAACCTAGGTTTTTGCTTCGCAATCTAACGAACTGTCTTTGAAATGTGCAGTGCTGATCTGTGAGACGCAGCACTGACATTTGAATACTGATTTCTCTTTTACCTTTGGTAATTTCCCCGCCCCTATAGCGGGGCTTTTTTATTAGAGCTATAAATAAATCAGGTTGTTGTTAATATTATCTGTAGAAAGTTTGTATGAGATTTTACGGTGCATCATTTTAATTTAACGTATTGTATTTTAAGATTTTTGTCTGTTTATTTTATTCTGTTTTTATTGGGTTAACTATCACTATCAACGGTGGTTTGGGTAACTATTGAGCTAAAACTCAATCAAAATGCTTCGACCTGTGCTATAATACGCGCCTTGGGATTGAGCCAGTAAGTCCATTTATCACCAATCATTGTGATTTTTATCGCCTTTATTTGGGTGGTGCGGCGAGCCAATCAAGTAGTAATTGGATATGGAGAGCGTCCTTATATTCGTTGATTCGGATATGTGAACATCATAATTTATGAGTTTTAAATCAAAAAAATACAGTATCGATTCTACTGACTATCAAGTTGGTCAAGATAACGTCAGTAAATGGGGCATGGATGTCCACAACACCGTCTTCATAGCCTCAGTTGGCTTATCTCTTCTCTTCATCATCACTCTTCTTGCTCTTCCTCCAGCAGACGCTAAAGCTGCTATTGATTCTATTAAGGGTGCTGTTTTATCAAAGTTTGACTTCCTGTTTATGTGGGGAGCTAACATCATGCTAGCGTTTGCTGTTGTTCTTGCTTTTTCACCGTTGGGTAAAATCCGTTTAGGTGGTGAAGACGCGACGGCGGACTATTCAATGTCATCTTGGATTGCGATGTTATTCGCAGCAGGTATGGGTATTGGACTTATCTTCTGGGGTGTTGCAGAGCCAACTGCATTCTTCACGAACTGGTTCGGAACGCCATTAGACGCAGAACCTTTCACAGCCGCTGGTCGTGAATTAGCACTGGGCGCAACCGTATTCCACTGGGGTTTTCATGCATGGGCTATCTATGGCATGACGGCGCTTTGTCTGGCGTACTTTGTTTATAACAAAGGCTTACCGCTATCAATGCGTTCTGTGTTTTACCCAATTCTGGGTGAGCGTGTGTGGGGCAAAACTGGTGATGTAATCGATGTACTAACCGTACTGGTTACTCTGTTTGGCCTTGCGACTTCATTGGGCTTAGGTGGTACACAAGCAGCAAGTGGTATTAGCCACGTGTTCGGCTTGGAAAACAACATCTTCCTTCAGCAATCTATCATCGTTCTGATCATGGGCTTGGCGATCATCTCTGTACTACGTGGTATGGACGGTGGTGTTAAGTTCCTAAGTAACCTGAACATGGTTATTGCATTCATATTCCTTGGTCTTATCGCTGTATTGAATTTCACAACTGTGCTTGATTCAATGGCAACGGCGGCAACGGGCTATGTGAAAAATATCGTAGCTTTGAGCCAAAGTGCGGGTCGTGAAGACACAACATGGCTGCATGGTTGGACTGTGTTCTACTGGGCATGGTGGGTTGCGTATGCACCATTCTTCGGTATGTTCGTAGCGCGTATTTCTAAGGGCCGTACGGTTCGTGAGTTCCTACTTTGCGTACTGATTATCCCAACATTGGTAACGTCGGCTTGGATGTCGATCTTCGGTGGCGTAGCTATCGAGCAAGTAATTAACCATGTGGGACAACTTGGCCTCGACCAAGGCATTACAGACGTATCTCTAAGCTTGTTCTACATGCTAGATGCTTACTCGTTCGGTAGCATTCTGTCAGTTCTCGCAGTCGCACTGATCATTGTGTTCTTCGTTACAACGTTGGACTCAGGCTCTATCGTTATCGATGGCATGACAGCGGGTGGTAAACTAGAAGTGCCAGTGAAACAGAAAGTGGTTTGGGCGGTTATCTCAGGCGCTATCGCAATGGTAATGCTGTGGATTGGTGGTACTCAATCAATCCAAGCTCTGCAATCTATTACGATTATTGCAGCACTGCCGTTTACGATCATTCTTTTGATTGGTTGTGTGAGCTTGTTGAAAGGCCTACTGACAGAAGTCGGTAAAGGGCAAGAAACGGTTACTCCGGCCACTAAGTAAGTACCTCTAGATAGGAACTTACTCTAATCAGCAGATTCAAAGCTCCCTTGCACCGCGAGCAAGGGAGCTTTTTTATGCCGTAGAAGACATCAGCGAAAGAGAAACAAAAAAGAGCCACAAGTGAGTAGTCATTTGTGGCTCTTTTAGTTCTTGGCTCTTAGTTATTAGTCTAGGTGCCTGGTTCTAGCTATGAGCGGGTTTACGCTTACGCGTTCAATTCGTGCTGAATAACGTAATCCAAAGCACCAACAACAGCAGCAACTTGAGCATCGTTACACTCTTCGTCTGTTACTTTGTCACTGTCTGGGTAAACCTCTGTGGTTGTACCGTACTTACAGTCAGTCACGCCGCCACATAAGCCAAGCTTCTTCATTGGGTAGTTGATCACGCCGTGTTGAGTGACGTCTGAACCAATGATCTTGCCTTCGTCATCCGCAGGCGCAATGTGGGTTACTTTTTCAACTGAAGCGATGACAGCAGCTTGGAATTCAGGTTGTGGGTTTTCAGTATCGCCAACAGTGTAGAAACCGTCTGGGATCATACCTTCGATGTACTCAATGCCATCACGAGCTGCGAGTGAAGGTCGGAATTCAGTTTCATCAGAGTCAGTCGTCTCATGCAGGTCAACGTGAACCAATACTTCTGGCAGAGACGCTACTAGAGCTCGTAGGTTTGCTGATTCTTCTGCTGGCGTACCGTCGTAGAAAGAGCGGTTTGGATCAACAGCATTTGGATTCCAGCGGTTGATCACTTCGTAGCCCCAAGGGCTCACACAAGGTGCGACAACAATGTTGAAGTGCGCCGTGTATTTTTCTGCTTGAGTCGCAGCGAATTTGATCGCGCCATGCACGCCACTGGTTTCGTAACCGTGAACACCACCTGTTACCAGAATCGTCGGCTTTGACTCGTCCCAGTTTTTGCTCTTGATAGCGAAGAGTGGGAAGCGAGCTTCGTCGTAGCTCAGTGCGCCGTATTGTTCGATGTCAAAGCGGTCTGCAAGTGCTTTAATCTTTGGTACAACTTCTTGCTGGTATTCACGCTTAACCGTTCGTTGAGCTAACCATGCTTCACGTTCTGCTTGTTGCCATTTTTGCCCTGGCTTACCAATCGGGTAGGTAGATTCACTTTTCATCTATACTTTTTCTTTTATGTTCGTGAAAGATTAAGACAGATTATTCCTGTCTAACAGAGACAGCAATAGAAAACACAACTTGTGACTTTATTTTTTACAGACTCATAACTTTGATGAGTGAATTGATGGTGTTACATTTTATTGATGGTTCAATTCTTTATAAAGAGACAACAAAATGGCTGGAGCAAGTTTACTAACACTGTTAGATGACATTGCAACCGTGTTGGATGATGTCGCATTGATGTCTAAGGTAGCCGCTAAAAAAACCGCAGGCGTATTAGGTGACGATTTAGCCCTTAACGCCCAGCAGGTATCCGGTGTTTCTGCTGAAAGAGAAATCCCAGTGGTATGGGCGGTCGCAAAAGGCTCATTTAAAAACAAGCTGATTTTGGTTCCGGCAGCACTATTGATCAGTGCATTCATTCCTTGGTTGATCATGCCACTACTGGTGATTGGTGGTCTGTTTCTTTGTTTTGAAGGGGCAGAGAAAATCTTAGAAAAGCTTTTTCCTCATGCTCATCAACACGAAGAGAAAGATGAGGAAAGCAGCTCGGGTGAATCTGTTGAAGAGTATGAGAAGCGAAAGGTCTCAGGCGCAATTCGTACCGACTTCATCTTATCTGCGGAAATCATTGTGATAGCTCTGGGTACCGTAACGGGTACAAGTATCGTGACTCAGATTCTTGTCGTAAGTTTGATAGCCGTTATGATGACGATTGGTGTTTATGGCTTAGTGACTGGGATCGTTAAGCTGGATGATTTAGGTTTTTATCTCCAGCGCACATCGAATGGGAGTACCATTAAAACCAGATTGGGTAATGGGTTAGTCGCCTTTGCACCAAAGCTGATGAAGATGCTTGCGGTTGTCGGCACGGCTGCGATGTTCTTGGTTGGTGGCGGTATTGTGGTGCACAACGTTCCTGCGATTCATCATTTAATTGAACCGATTATTATGGATTTTAGTGGACATACGATTGCGACTGCGGTGGTACCAACGCTATTAAATGGTGTGATTGGGGTTTTATCTGGATTGATTGTCGTTGCTATTTGGACTGCTATCGGAAAAATTCGCGGTAAGTAATCGTTAAATTACTGCTGGGAATAAGACAGTCTTTCATCGAAACAAAAAAGGGTCACCATAATTACTATGGTGACCCTTTTCGCTAAATGGAGGGTGTTTATTTAACAGCCCAAGTGCTTATTTTACAGACCAAGCAATCGCCTCGCCGCCACGGATTGGCACAACGATGTCTGAACCGAAAGGCATCGTTTCAGCAACATTCCACTCTTCTTTAACGAGCGTAATTGTATCTGAGTTACGTGGCATGCCGTAGAAGTCTGGGCCATTGTGGCTCGCGAATGCTTCTAGGTTCTCAATCTTGCCTTCTAAATCGAATACTTCAGCGTACAGTTCAACCGCAGCGTGCGCTGTGTAAGAACCTGCACAACCACACGCTGATTCTTTTGCACCTTTAGCGTGTGGTGCAGAGTCTGTACCCAAGAAGAACTTCTTGCTACCGCTTGTTGCTGCTTCAATAAGTGCTAACTGGTGTGTGTTGCGCTTAAGGATAGGTAGGCAGTAGAAATGTGGCTTAATGCCGCCAACCAACATGTGGTTGCGGTTATAAAGCAAGTGGTGAGCAGTAATGGTTGCCGCTACGTTCTCGTTAGCGTTCTTAACGAAAGTCGCAGCATCTGCCGTCGTGATGTGCTCTAGAACGATCTTCAGGTTAGGGAAGTCGTTAACAATCGGTGCTAGAACTGTGTCTAGGAACTCTTTTTCACGGTCAAAGATATCAACATCGTGAGCCGTTACTTCACCGTGTACTAGCAGCAACATACCCACTTCTTGCATTGCTTCGAGTACGTGGTAAATCTTTTGAGCTGAAGTTACACCTGAATCAGAGTTAGTCGTCGCGCCAGCAGGGTATAGCTTCGCTGCTACAACAGCGCCAGATTCTTTCGCTTTACGAATTTCATCAGGTGTTGTGTTGTCTGTCAGGTAAAGTGCCATTAGAGGCTGGAATTGTTCACTTGGCTGCTCTGCCATGATGCGTTCACGGTAAGCAAGAGCCATTTCGGTATCGGTTACCGGTGGGATGGTATTTGGCATGATTAACGCTCGACCATTGTAACGGCTGATATCGCGAACTGTATCTTTTAATACTTCGCCATCGCGTAGATGAACGTGCCAGTCGTCAGGACGAGTAATCGTAAGTTGTGTCATTGAAGGCTCCCACCATTTGAAGTGTTATGTAGTTGGAGCCTAAACTCAGCGAAATCTGTGAAAGCAATCGCTTACGTTTAGGCGACAGGATGATAGTGGAAAAGTACTTTCATTTCATCCTATTTTTAACTCTTCATGGCTAGGAGCTTGTTTTTATGGATATTTTATTCGGTATCTATTTGTTAATAAGGGTTAGCGGGTGGCTACCCACAGACCATGGATCATTCCTGGAACCCAGAAGAAGAAAGTAAGAATGATATTAATCACCAAATCTTTCCCGGCGCCGCGAGCGAAGAACACGCCAACAGGCGGAAGCAGTACACATAAGATGATAATGACGAGTTTGTTCATGATAAATCCTTTTTATTCAATGAAGGTTCAATGCGATAACCGTGTTCAAATTATAGAACGTATGGCGAAAGCTAATGCATTGGTGTCTTTATGTATATAAGACAGTCGTTTAAACATCTCAAGATATTAGCTTAGTATCAAGTGTTTAATGCCTACCAGTTTATCTATTTATAACCAAATGCTTATAATCAGTATTCCCATCAAGATATACATTTAATCATTTGAAGTTTGGCCGTGATTTTATGACTAGGCATTTCCAAGAGTCAATTTTGCATATTTGCTAAACATATCCAGTTACAAAAAGATAACATCGCAATCTAATGTAGCATTCGTATGCTACAAGGTTAAATTTTAAAAAGGTCAAACGATATGTTAGATGTGTTGCCAAAGAAGGCTAATTTGTTACAGGTAGCTTTAATCTTGGCTGTTTCAGGTTGTAATGGTGATTCAGGAGTTGGTTCTACTTCGAGCCCAGATAGGCCAGCTCAATCGAACGTACTTTACTCCGTTCAAGATACCATGCAGCACACTAAACCTCGTGAAACTTTTTATGTTGATCTCTCCAACAATATGGAAAGTTCTGATGGGACACCTGTTGCTCTGCTGAATGTTGAATCCCTTAATTCTGACTATCATTGCGATGTGGTTTCTAACGACCAAAATGGTTTTTATATTAAAGCAACGCAAGTAAACCTATGTGACTACCGATTTCGTGTTGGATCCTCTGTGTCAAGAATGTCAACAGCGATATCTTATGATGGCTATAGTGAGGCTACAGCTCGAATCGCTATAGCTGAAAACAGTGAACAATTAATACCCATATCATCTGCAACTTCAACTGGAACACCCATTTCGGTGAACGTGAAGGACGAGTTAGCAAATTTGGGGTACGAGGTCGACACGAGTCGCTATACACTTAGTATGACGCTAACTTTGCCTAATAGCGATTCAACGCTTTCATCAGCAGTATCTGATCCCGCGAATAACGTTATAGAGTATACTCCAGGTGCTGGACTTGAATCCGGAGTTGAGAGGGTTTTATATAGCTATAGTGATGGAGTAAATGTTCTTAGTGGTAGCCTGGATATTGCAGTTTCAACAACAGTAAATGGTGCTCCAATAGCTAACTCTACATATATACAGACATTTACCGATCCTGATACCTTAAAAATAGTGTCAGAAGTTCCATACGGGAAAACGGTCACAATTGACGTTTTGAGTCTCATTTCTGATCCTAATGGTGATTCATTACAATTAATTGATGTCTATGCTTACGATGCTGATGTTGCCATTATAGAAGATGCTAACTTAGATGGTAATCTGTTCAATGACACTATTTTCACGTTTACTACTTCTAATTCTGGCTATCACAATATCACTTACGTTGTCTCTGATAACAAAGGAGGCTATGCCACCGGGATAATAAAGTTAAAATCCGAAGACTTATACCCGATAATTGATTTTAATGAAGGCAATGTATATCAATCTGTTACTCCACCTTTAACTATGGAGCAGGCAGAAACTGCGAGTATTGAATTCGAAATAATAGGAACAGGAGATGGCACCAATGCCGTCGATAATGTAACAACCGTAGCGCATTCGAAAGGTGTTGCTGAAGCAATTTGTACTGCAAGAGGTGCTTTTTTACCGGATCAAGTAGATTTGCAAGAACTTTATGCTTGGAAGCCTGATGGTCAAATATTTACAGACTATAGATATCCAAATGACAAACCGTATTGGACTCGTGACCAGGTTGATGAAACTACCACAACACTAGTCAATCTATTTGATGGTTCAGTCACTGCTAGTAATAATGAAGAGGTAAATTATGTTCTTTGTACTAATGCTTTTTATATCCCAGAAATCACCCCAGTATCTATCAGTTTAAATGGTGTGACTTCGATTCAACGTGACTTAGAGCTAGATAAACATCAATTATATCAGGCGACTATAACTAACTCAATTGGCCAAATGGAACAAGTTCCAGCCGAATATGTCAATTGGACAGTAACTGAGTCGAACGTTAGTACCTTTGATGAACATACAGGTATCTTGACAGCGTATTCTACCGCAAATACAGAACCTCAATTTAATGTTAATATTGAAGCTTGCTATGCCTCATTTTGTGATAACTTGAACGTTACTTTACTCGCACCTTTGGGTATAACTTCATATGAAGGAAGTGAATTTCTTCCGTTGTTTACGAGAGAACAAGTACTCCGCTATAGTGATAATAATACTTCGATTTTTGCTCCGAATGATACTGCCGATTATACGTATTCGTTACTCAACAGTTATGGGTATAACGCAGATGACGCGAACTTTATAGAGTCTGGATATGATAGCAGCCAGACTCAATATTACTGCTCATCAATAAACTTCGATGGTGGTGGGTGGAAAGAATTTGACTCGTCAACTATTGCACTTCGGTTTGCTAGCGCTTGGAATGCAGACCCTGCATATAAAGCCATACCTGCAGGTCGTATATATTCACATTCCGGTTACCTAGATGAGTTTTGGTTCCGAGGAAATGGTTTGCTCTATAAGTTTTACATTAATAATTACGTGGAACCAACCAGTGAAAACGGTGGTATCACGTATTATAGAGGTCCTGAAGATACTCCTGAGGCCGACCAAAATTACTTTGGTAGCCAAGTACACGTTTTTTTATCATGCTATAGATGATAGTTATGAGTCTGTCTCCCTTTAAAGTAGGTTGAAAATCTTTAGTAAGCCAGTAGCGATGTTACTGGCATTTTTAATGCGAATTATTTACGTGTTATTGTCATGTTGATATTTATTAATTAATAACCGCAAGGTAAATTCTCCGTCTCACTCTATTTCCCCAACTAAAGACATCACTTGTAAATTAAACGCTAGATTATAATAACTTAGGTTACGATTTAGGTAGTTTAACTTGTGATGGTCATAATTAATATTATATAAAGCAATATAATAAAATAGTTATGATGCTCATTTTTATAACTCAGATAGTCGGCTTTGTTGCGTAATTAAATTTAAAGATAGAACAACCCCGTTTCGCGTATTTC
>NZ_JBFROI010000048.1:0-18152 GCF_041471405.1 Vibrio sp. 10N.261.52.C11 | reverse complement strand
AAAACACCATCTTAATGTCAAAATGAATCAACACTACAAAATTTGGAGCGATACATCGGGTTCGAACCGATGACCTCAACCTTGGCAAGGTTGCGCTCTACCAACTGAGCTAGTATCGCATTTTCATTCTTAATATCTCTTAACTTATCAAGCTAAGAAAAAGAATGGAGGCGCCTCCCGGAGTCGAACCGAGGTCCACGGATTTGCAATCCGCTGCATAGCCACTCTGCCAAGGCGCCTTTTTAATTCAACACTTTAGGGACTTAAGTAAGCCGCACCGCTGTGTTCGGGTGCCTACTTTACGGATTGAGGGGAGATAGTCAAACAAAAAAGTGAATTTAAATTCCGTTTGCTGACATTTAAATCAAATTGCTGCATGTTCGATCTCTTTAATCAAAAAACACACAGCAAAATCGAGTTAAACAAGATGTTCTAGCGCTACCACTTCTTCATAAAACGACCGACAAGACTCGGATGATACGCCCAGCAGTGGTCAAACATAGTCATAAGTTGAGGGTTGCCATACTTAGAAAGACTAACCGCATGGAAACGGTTTTTGTGTTCTTTCAACTTTTCAACCTGAGCAATCATTTCGTCTGATTGTTTCGGCGCAATAAAGTCAGAAAGTACGATTAAATCGGCATTCTTGTATTTATCACCAGTCATTAGGTCAATCGACTTCATGAGAACAGGTTCCAAATCCGTACCGCCGTGGAATGAGTAACTTAAGAAGTCGCTCGCTTCACGTAGGCCATCTTGCCTTGTTAACTCATAGGTAATCTGCTCAGAAGAAAAAAGAATCACATAACAGTCTCTCTCTTCTGCAAGAGCAATTTGCATTAAGGCATAAGCCATTGCTTTAGCAGACTGCTCAGGGAAACCACTCATAGAACCCGAAGCGTCCACACAGACTATAAACGGGCCCTTTTCAATATCGATGTTCTTGCTATCTGGTTTTTGCGCCTTCACTTTGCGTAACGTGCGTGATTTACCTTGCGAGCGATAGCTCAGTAAACGCTTGTCGGCCAAGTGCTTGTAAAAGATAACCTCAAGTTCAGGATAAGCTAAGAACATGGTTTCGTTTGGCAGCATCTTGTTAAGGTCATCACTTTCATGAATCCCGACAATATCATCGACCGCTTCATCGCTTTTCTCTTCAACCACCTGCAATTCTTCTACAGGGGCTTTGTGTAGCGAAGGATCATCTTCCTCACCAGCCATACGGCCTAGCTTTTCAGCGATCTCTTGCAAGCCCTTGTGCTTATTCAAGAACTCAGCATGACGTTTCATGATGGTAAGGTCTGTTTTGCTTAATTTGGCAGAAGCCATGTCCCACAAGCGCCCTACACTGCCTTCATCACCCGACTCAGTCACTTTATCCATGTTTTTCATGGTTTCCATGCGCTGATAAAGATCGGCTAAGACTTTTTCTTTGCTTGTTTCAAGTTCAGTTACTTGAGCTTGTTTAATCGCATCAGAAAGTGATTGGTACCATTGGTCGCAAAAGTAGTGTGGAAACATCGCGTTATAAACACCCTTGTTGTTCTCCATAAGGCGTCGAGCTTGTAGATAAAACGCTGAGTGCCACTCGAGCTTTTTGATAACACTGTCTATCTCATCAAAGAACTGAGGTTCATCCCAGTAAATCACTTCTTGATAAAGGGCGATTTCCTCTTGGAATCGATCAGTTTCACACACCTTGGTGACGCGTTTTTTTACTTTACCGCGCCATTTGACTAAGTGGTTTTTCACTGATGTTTTCACACCTTTGTTCTCTGCAGCCATCATGACTTGAGAACGAGCGATGAGATCATTCATCGCGGTATCAATGATTCCGGAATCAGCTACCATCAAAGCGAGGTTTAAGCCGTCTGCTCCTAACATATGCTCTCCTCTTACTCGAAGTACTGGCTCATAAACTTAATACGCTGAGCGATCTTGGCACTCTTCACTTTCGTGGTTTCAAGATCTTGCGTTACCGATTGCAAACTTGCTTCCATCGCTTTTGGTAAATCAGGGTCAATATAGTTATGAGGTAATGCATCATGGAATTCAGTACGAACGCGTTTTAACTTGAATTCAGCTTCAGTTAACTGTTCTAAGGCTTTCTCAGCGCCACTCAACCACTTGTTGTACAGTTCTTGGTCTAAACCGTCAGTAGTAACCACACTCACCAATACAGAGCGATTGGCGATGTCTTTAATCACTAATTGGTTTGATGCATCCAAGTCGAGTTTTAAACGGCATAGGTTTTTATTTTCGTTTACGTAACCGTAAATATCACCGTGACCTTCTTTAAGAACACGATCAAAATCGTCTTTGGCTACGTATACCCAACGGCTATCGCCTTTCTCAGATTCAGAAACCGACATGTTGCTTTGCAGCATAACCAGTTTCACTAGATTGTAAGCACTGCCCACGCTGTACATTTTCGCGTTCTTGATGTCATTCTGGTAAACATCTTTACGCAACAAGCCACTGGTTGACTCCATAGAAAGTGACACCGACAACGTTGATTCAACATCGTCTTGAATCTCTTCTAACTCTTCACGAGACATTTCAATTTGAGCTTTCGACTCTTGTTGATCAAACGCTCGGTTCAATGCAAAGTCTTTCACCACGCTACGAACCACATCACGTGATTCTGGGCTATGCCACAAACAATCTTGCAGAAGCATAATATCCAGAGGGTTCACGCTATCGCGACCACTAAAGAACGCACTCGCTTTCAATAGTTTAACGGCCTTCTTCCAGCGTCTGTCTGATACATACAATTCTGACTCTGAAGCAGAGCCTTGCTTCTTAACCGTCTCTTCAAGCATGGTTTTTAGTTCAAACAACTTATCAAACGAATTGTCTGTCAGTTCCAGCTTATCGAGCTCTTTCTGCCATTGATGGTATTCAATGTCCGTAATCGCCAAACCTTTTGGAATTACCGCTTCTTGAGAAGTACCCGTCGTCAGCATCGATTTGAAGTTTTGTTTGTTTTGAATACGGTTCACGAACACGCGTACCAACATACGGTCATAAAGTGCTTCCAAGCCGCTGTCTTCATCTGGAAGTTCGTTGGATGCCGATACTAGTAGACGCATCGGTACACGTTCAATATCACTGCCGTTTTTGAAAGTCTTTTCGTTAACGACAGTAAGTAGCGTGTTTAGGATTGCAGGGCCGGCTTTCCAGATCTCATCGAGGAAGACGACTTGTGCAGTTGGTAGGTAGCCTTCGGTTAGTCTTACGTAACGACCGTTGTCTTTTAATTCTTGGATACTTAGTGGGCCGAACACTTCCTCGGGAGTAGAGAAACGAGTCATCAAATATTCGAAATAGCTGCTGTTATCAAAAGCCTGAATGAGACGTTTCGCGATAAGGCTTTTTGCGATGCCCGGAGGGCCTAATAGAAACACGCTTTCACCAGCCAAAGCAGCCAGTAAACAAAGCTTAATGGTGTCTTCTCTTTCGTAGACACCATCAGACAGAGCATGCGCTAATTTATTGATTCTTTCAGAGAGTAGCGCCTTGTCAGCATGTGAAGAAATAGAAGGGTTCATGCGTTACTCCGAAAATCTTTGAACAGTTGAGAGTGTAGAATTGTTTTTATACATTTGTTAGCGCTTTGTTACAAGTGCATTTTATTATTGAGTTGCATTTATATCAGATGGTTACGTCGGTAATTTTGGCGCAATCATAGATTCCAATTATGAGAGTAACATCACGAACGGCGTGAAACTAAATCTAATACGAAACCTAATTTTTCTTTTATTTTCGACACCATAGACGTTATGGTGGTGCACGTCTTCCGTTATACGAAAAATTGGCAAGGAATGTGGCCAGACTGCATGAGTAAAGTTATCCATAAATGGAAAAGTATTTCTCTCATAGAGGAGAACGTGACGCTCCCTACGAACGTCGTGGTAAAACATACAACAATCAATCACCCTGGCGCGGCAGTTATTCTTCCTATCACTTCGTCTGGAAAAATCATCCTCATTAACCAGTTCCGCCCTTCTCTAAAGAAATGGCTTTTGGAACTACCCGCAGGCACGATGGAAATAGATGAGACACCTCTTCAATGTGCCCAACGCGAACTGGAAGAAGAAACAGGTTACAGTGCAACTTCTTTTCAAAGCTTGGGGCAAGTCACCCCTTTGGCTGGCTTCTGTGATGAGATACAACATCTGTTTGTCGCAAAAGACTTAAGCCTCACTACCCGCTTTGAATGCGATGACGATGAAGTAATAGAAGTGATCGAACTGAGTTTAGAAGAACTGCACGATAAAATACGACACGATCAAATCACTGATACCAAAACTATCGCTTGTTTAAGTAAAGCCCAACTATGTGGCCATCTATAGCCAATTATATGGCTACCTAAAGTACTCTAGGAGAGAAACATGGACTTTCGTTCTGATACCGTAACTAAACCTTCGCAAGCTATGCGTGACGCAATGGCAAACGCAGAAGTGGGCGATGATGTTTATGGCGATGACCCAACCGTCAACGAACTAGAACAGTGGGCAGCAAATGAGACAGGCTTTGAAGCGGCAATGTTTACCTCTTCAGGTACACAAGCCAACCTTCTTGGCTTAATGGCGCATTGTGAGCGTGGTGATGAATATCTGTGTGGCCAGCAGGCGCACAACTACAAATACGAAGCTGGCGGCGCTGCGGTCCTTGGTTCTATCCAACCTCAACCAATCGAGAATAACCCAGACGGTACTTTAGACTTTAAAAAGCTTGCCGCTGCGATTAAGCCAGACGACAGCCACTTTGCTTGTACTAAGCTGCTTAGTTTAGAAAACACGATCAATGGTAAAGTACTTCCAATGTCTTATTTAGCGGAAGCTCGTGAGTTCGTAAACCAACATGGCTTGCAAATGCACCTAGATGGAGCGCGCGTCTACAATGCGGCAGTCGCGTTAGATGTTCACATTAAAGAGATCGCACAACACTTCGATTCTATGACGATTTGCTTATCGAAAGGTTTAGGCGCTCCAATCGGTTCACTACTTCTTGGTAGTAAAGAGTACATCGCCAAAGCACGCCGCCTACGTAAAATGGTGGGTGGCGGTATGCGTCAAGCAGGCATTCTTGCTGCAGCAGGGAAAATGGCGCTCACGGAGAACGTGGCTCAACTTAAAGCTGACCACGAGAACGCGAAAAACCTAGCGATCGGCCTAAGCAAGTTAGAAGGCTTTTCTGTTAACCCTGATTTCATTCAAACTAACATTGTGTTTGCTAAATTAGATGAATCAGTAGATATCAACCGCATCGCACGAGAGCTAGGTGAACAAGGTATTACTATGTCACCAGGTAATCCTGTTCGCTTTGTTACTCACCGTGATATTAGTACAGAAGACATTGCTCGATTCCTAACGGAATTAGAAAAAGCGCTGTAACTCTCAGCAAAGTTCTCATCTATCGCTATTAATACTTGAGCTTCCCCTAAGGGGAAGCTTTATACTTTTGTTTTCACAGGAGTATATACGTGTACAACAAGTATCTAATCTTACTAACTGCTTCCCTCTCTTTCACACTTCACGCAGACAACTTTGGTGATCCAGAACTCGGTAAACTGAAATCCCCGAGTTGTGTTTTTTGCCATTCAGTTGCTGGCGACAACACGAATAAAAACTCCCCAGACCTTAAAGGGCAAGACCGCCTCTATTTGTTCAATACTATGACAATGTATAAGAACGACCAACGTGAAGGTGCCTACGCTGACATGATGAAGGCTCAATTAAGTCGACTTTCTGAACAAGATTTAAAAGATATTGCTGCCTATTATTCTTCATTATCTAGATAGCGTTCTATTCCATATCGAGAGTTGGCTTTGTTGTGTAATTCAATCGAACTAAACCTAGAACCTACGACCTGTTCAGCTACGCCCACCCCCTCTCGTAGCTCTGTGCCTAAACCTCGTTACAATACAACCAATCATTTATTAATCGAGGCTTTCTGACCTTTTGGATTGATAAAGAGACAATAGTCGGGTGGACGCAGAGCAAACAGAATAAGCGCGCGTTTAGGCCATGTCGGTTCAATGATTTAGCTATCACGACAGCACTCATGGTGAAACGAGTTTTCTCTATGCCACTGACAGCGCTGCAAGGATTTGTAGTCTCGATATTTTGGTTAGCCCATGTGCCGTTAAGTTGTCCGCATTACACCTACATCATTCTTAGAGCCAAGCAAGTTGAGGCCTCATTTAAGACTAAAGCTAGAGGAGCAATACGGCACCTAGCCATCGATGCTACTGGCCTTAAGGTTTATGGTGAATGTGAATGGAAAGTCAAAAAACACGGGACGGATGGGAAGCGTAGAGTCTGGCGAAAGCTTCATATTGCAGTCAATACAAACACACATGAGCTCGTTGCCGCCGAGCTAAGTTTATCAACGGTTACAGATAGAGAATTACCCCCGAACTTACTGAAACAAACTCGTTGAAATATCCTTGAAGTACCTGGTGATGGCGCTCACTCTAAGAAAAAGCGATGTATCGAGTTAAGATGTATCGAGTTAAACAGTTGCCAGGAGGACAACTAACCTAACCCATCAACCAACTGGACTATGTTTTCATGTAGCCACAAGTAGAAAGGATCTGACTCCCTTTTTTTGTGTTGATAAAGCAAAATCTGCTTGCTATTGAATGATGGGAGCCTCGCATGACTAACTTCAACTAGGTTATGTGTATTATCGATATACAGTTCTGAAGTTGGAAATAGAGCCTCGGTTTGCGCTGCCACAGATGCGACATTTGAGATTATTTCGGAACGAAAGACTTCGTTATAATTCAATCCTCTTTGCACCAACATGTTTTCCATCATCCCCTCTTTTTCATTCCACTCAGCCAACTGTGCAATTGCAAATCGACATTCTGAAAGATATTCAAATTCTACAATCTTCTTCAGATGAATAGGATGGGATTTATTCGCATACAACTTAAAGTGATCTTCGGCCAAATGTTTATGCAATATGGCCTTGCTGCCTATTGGGACGTCGTAATTAATGCCTAACTGAATGTTATCTTTCGCTAAATTATCAAGCGTATTCTGGTTCCATATGTGGCAAGAAAATGTCACGTTCGGCGCATGCTTGGCAAGGAATAGAAACAAGATATGAGGCAATGACTGTCCTAAAAGCGGATTAATGGCCAAAGAAATATGCCCAGCGTGGCTGTACGCGTCGAACTTCTTTACCGGAGTTAATGTTTTCTCTAGCAGCGCAATTAAGTCAGGGAGTGACTCTGCGATTTGATTACACCTGTAGGTAGGTTTCATTCCTTGTGGAGTCGAAACAAAGAGCTCATCATCAAGCTGCTCTCGAAGTTTCCGTAACTTCCGACTCACAGAAGGCTGAGCAAGAAAAAGTCGCTCCGCAGCATGGGTAACATTTTGCTCTTCTATCAAAACATGTAGAACCTTAAGTAGGTTCAAATCGATCTTGTTTAGCGCAGCTTTCAAAGTACCAACCTCACAGGTATAACATATTTGTCATACCTGTGATTCTATATAGTCATTTCATAAATACCAAACTTTTACTTACCATTACCTCAACTTAATAAAACAGAATATGGTATTTAAAAATGAAAAAAACTCTACTTTCTTTATTAGTGGTCACGTCTTTCTCTACGGTTGCAGGAACGTCCACAACCAGCTTTAACAATGAAGATAAATCAATTGAAGACGTCTTTGCTAACATTGACTCTTCTTCGTGGGCGGTAAACCCAGAAGATCATGGTATGACGGTGCATGAGTACATAAACCAAGAAGGCATTTGGTTTGCTGACAATTTTGCTCGCAACTTTAAGTTAGGCTTAAACAACCTTCATCACTTCAAAGAACTGGCGAACAAAGACACTCGTTGGGTTGTATCACCATCCATTGATCACTTGTACTCAATGGGCGTTATCGATACCTCCAAACCATTTACAGTCGTTGTACCTGAGAACGATGGGAAATTGGTTACACTTCACCTTCAAGATATGAACCACACTCAACCATTTTATAAGGTTGGCGCAGGAACTTACGAGTTCACTCCTGAAATGTTCGATACAAAATATGTGCTGATAGGCTTGCGTTTTGCGACAGATGGAACAAAACAAAACGTTAAACGGATTACAGAAGAGCTTCAGCCGAAAGTGAAAATTATCGGTGGTGGTCAAGATCTTGAAGGATTGCCAAAGCCAAACACTGAGGCTATGGAAGCAGTTCGTACTGCATTAATGCCTGAATACGATAAGTTAAATGACACATACGATACAGTTCAATACCGAGCGCAAGATGTGACTGACTGGGAAAAGACTACTTACACAATTGCTGGAGCGTTCGGCCTATCGACAGCTGACACCGCAATGTATGCACCTTACGCACTAGAGAATGCCAAAGGTGAACAATGTTACCAAGCGACATACGAAGCACCTAAATTAGCTAGAGACCTAGGTTATTACTCAATCACTGTCTACGATTCAAAAGGTTATCTCATGTCGAACGAGAATAACATCGTTTCGACCAATCAAGGACTGACGCAAAACGAAGACGGTACATTCACGGTGGTATTCGGTGGTTTAGACTGTAAAAAACATGCGGATGGTAATAACGTAAACTTTGCTTACACCCCTAAAGACAACTGGTCTTTCTTATTACGTGTCTATCAACCTAACGTTGAATCAATGAAGGTATACACCCTGCCCGAGATTGAAAAGATCTAAGTGCTTAACTATTGCTATGTATCAGAAGTTAACGTAACCAGTATGACTTAAAAAAAAGCGCCTCAGGCGCTTTCATTTTATACATCTCGAACCCAAACATCATTAACATGTTGCTTAAGTAAATCAATCACGCTTTGGTGAATAAAAACCAAACCATAATCTTCTTCTAGTTTGAAGATCAGCCTTTCTTCTAGTGGAATATTCTCAAACTTAGAAAAATCAAACTCCGTTGACTCAATGTCTAACCAGTTCAACTTGCCGTATTGTTTTTCTTTATCCGTCAATTTATAAGTTTGATGGATATAAGGCACTCGATAGTCTTCGTAAACTTTAATTTGATCATCTGTTGGTTGGCTTGGAGAACAATCCACGCGCGCGTCTAACCACTCTACTCCGTGTATGACCAGTTTCTCCACTTTTGATGCAACATCGCTGATGATAAATAGCTTTGGAGAAAACGTCATTTCAAGCAGTAAATCAGGCTCTACTGGCACTATTGGCTTGGGGCTTTGTTGGAATGGGAAGTTAGTTAACGCCTGCTTCGTTAAAATAACATAATTTTCTTTCATAATTTATTTCCTAAACTTAGTGAAGCGGCTTATCGTTGAAAACTAACTGGTCTTAAAAATTTATACGGTGCCAGCAAACGCTTCCATTTTAACCTTAAAAATGATTAAATATCTTATAAACCACCATAGGAAATAAATCATGATTAAAGTAAAGTGTTTTAAATTCGAAGTTGAGTACAAAATAATAAAATCTCATATACAAGACTATTTTTTAGATGAACAGTATCTTGATCTTAAACTAACAGATGAACAGGTTGTTACTCCTTACGTTAAGCTCACTCCAAACCAGTCAGACATACCTAAATTCGACTTAATTGACATGATTGATGGTTATATTACAGAGCACTTTAATGTCATTAGTTGTGCTGTCAGCGAATTTGAAGATTATTTAATCATAAATAGTATATTCACCTTAGAGTTTGATCAAAATAGTACTATAACGTTAAAAGAAAACATAATTACAATGCAACAAGATGATGGAATTTATGAGTATTATATAACTCCTTCATTTAGCAACGCTGACTCTCCATCGCTGACTAAACCTAGCTTGTTAGAGATCAAAAACTCATCTATGAAAACCAATGAAAGCATAGAAAACATGACTATGTAAGTTAATTCAAACACACGCTATTTACCACTAGGTCATTGCTTTTAAGGAGAACAGATACAATCTCCTTATCCATCAAGATAGAATAATCATCATCAATGAAGAATATCCTATCCTTTTCGCTTATTCGGTTTGACAAGATAGTTATACTTTGTAATGAGAATGCATCGCCTTCTCTATAAAATATTGAATTCTCATTATCTATACAATTTATTATGGAGTGAACCTTCATATAAAAGTAGTTCTCAACAACTCTTTTCCTATCCTTAATTAATATAGGTGTAATTGATAGATTATAAATATCTAAAGAGGCCAGAATTCTGGCACTTTCATCATTAACAATAAAACCATCAGCATAACGATAGATGCTTTTCATCTTGTAATCATTTATCTCAGAAGTAGAATAGATAACCAACTTGTTATTATATGAAGTAATTTCATCGTACACTAGTTGAAAAGTTCTTTGATCGGACTCTTGAAAATGGAAATCACTTGTAATGTAGTTTTCTGTAACTTCAAATAACTCTTTAACCATAGATTTCGTACGCCGTTTTTAGTCTAGTTCCAGTCATGGCCAATTGTTTTATAGTGTGAGGAGAGACGTAAAAATTATGGTTTCTCTCACTATTACATTTCTCCCTTCCACAACCTAATCCATCGTCCAAAAAGTCCGCACCATTCTTATTTAACTTGATGCTACCGGCTGTAATATCATTAGAAATTGTTTTTGATAAATTATCTATTGCATCAACTATTTCTTGACATTTATAATCTTTGCATTTTTTCATTATTTTCTTAATTTCCTTTCTAACCTTGCCACTGACTAAAAAGTGATATCCCCCAGCAATATCTGTACCTCCATTTTTTTCTTCTATTTTTTTTACATTTTCTTTAGGAATTAGAGCATCGACTGTACCCCATTCTCGGTGATTACCAATATGATAAGGAACTCTCAACTCGCAAGCCATTGCTTCTATTTGTGCAGGTAGCAACAGTATATTCTTCGGATGATTAACATTATATAGAGATCTGCTTAATATCTTCTTGTAATTTTTATTTATATAGTTTAGAGATGATATAGAAACTATATGATGGGGAGCCAAGACTTTTACAGACAAATCTTTGTTTGTAGAGTTGGTAATCCATGGGTGAGAATGAATTGAATTTCCAAACATTTCACAAATAGGAGCCCAGTTTTCACTAAACGACCTAAATCCCACAGCCTTTTTAGGATGTCGACTAAGATTACTTATCGTCAGTTTATTCCATTTACCCATAATATTTATGCCTTTATTAATTTATGTCCGATACACTGTGTTTTAAGTTTTCCTATTTCCTTATTACATATTTTACATCGGCCAGAGTTTTTATCTTTTTCTTCATTCGCCTTTGCAGAGTTCTTTCCTGACTGAGCAGACTCACCTGTGTTGTGTTTTACTTTTGCTGGATAGGTTTTCTCGCCCTTATCTAAGATTCGAGCAAAAAGTTTTTCAAACTCGCCCATCGCTTCTTTTAATTTGTCTGGCACCATCTTATCGATGATTTTCACTTCGTCGACCAATTTTAAGAAGTATTCTGCTAGTTCATCCGCACCCATTCTGTTGGCGTATGAAGCCAACTCGGTGGCCACTTCAATACAGGGTTTTAGAACATCCGATACAATGTTGCTAGCCTGTTTGGCGTAATCAACCCATTTTAGGGTACGTAAGAACTTTTCCGGGTCACCTTTACCCATCCCACGCAGTACCGCAAGTAATGTGTCTTTTGATGTACCCTTCCCGCCTTTCAAAGCGACTTTACATGTACCTTTAACTGCACTACCAAACGTTGGAATACAGCCAATCAAAGTCAAAGACAGTGCCAACCAATTTTCTGGCTTATCTCGTTCTTCTTCACTTAATAGTGTCATGATATTTGCTGAAAGGTCTCGTACATCTGCTGCTTGGTCTACGACGGGGATCATTGTCAGCGCTGTGTTTGCAATGATTTGCTCTACCGATGCATCATCATTAAAGTCACCTAAAATTACTCCCCAGACCCAGCTGGCAGCGCCAGACATTCTCTTCCAGGAGTTTTCCCAAAAACCAACCTCGCCTCGCTTTGCTTCTTCAATAATTAATTGAGCATTCGCATTTGGGTTGAAATTAGGGTTAGTTTTAGTTGGGATGTTTGGCATGAATTCGCGACTATCTTCACCATAGTCAATGTTAAATTCACCAGGTGCAACCCCACTCACCGAAGCTTTGCCTACATTATCTAATGTACCTTCAAAGGAAGCGCCGGTTTGATCAATCAGTTTATATGTAGCCCCTTGAACAGGTTCTCCATCAGAATAAGAAAGAAACAGGTCTACCGTATACGTCCCTTCTTGCTCTTCTGTCACAGAAACCGAAGGGTTTTGAGCACCGCCTAAACACATGGTGTTGGCTTTATTCATGGTCATTTGATCAGAAAGGCGGCATACACCGACACCTTCGAACTTAACGGTAGGAGAAGCTGATATGAATTCGGCCTCGGCTTCAATAGTGCCAGAAGCTACGCCCTTTTTATCACCACCGGCATCACCAGTACTGGCGCTGAATTTACTGCCTTTAATAGCAATGCTGTTACCGCCATCCATAGAGACAGTCGTGGTGCCTCCCGCTAAATCGGCAGACTTTGCATTGTTACCATAAGGGATAGGAACAACAGGTTTGCCGACTGTTGTTAAACAAACATCAGGGAGTGTTGCGTTCGCTTCTCCTCCTGAGCCTTGATGAACTACGCTGAGTCCATTCGCACAAACTGTTACGCCCATAGTAAATCCAATTAAATTCCAATAGATGTATGATAAAAGAGATCGCAGGCTGCAATCTCTCTAAGTACGCAGTGAAAATGAAGGATGAGACTGTTACTTCGAGTCTATTTTTAAAAACGGACAGAAGATCTCACAATTAAATCTAATGCTATTGATAAACATCCAGTAACTGCTGAAATTTTAGGTCAATGACCAAGTAAGTCGCGGCATACATAACACCAAAGATCACAGTACTGACGCCAATAATCAACTTAGGGGAAATAACGCGTTTGAGCGGTTTCTTTAAATACTTCGCCTTTAAGTTAACTAACGTTACTTTTTCCTGTTCGGCTAAACGCTCGTCTCGGACTAAGCGATAAATTGTGTTTCCTATCTCTGAAAGCTTTTCGTTACCACGCTCTTCTCGGCCGTACTTGCCTTTGAACCCAAGTTGAAGCAATAAATAAAGGAATTCGATAACGTGTCTGTATTTTCGTGGATCAGCTTTCAAGCGCTCTAAAATAGTAAAAAACTTATCGCCACCCGATGTTTCGTTATGGAACTCCGACAATAAGCTATTGGTACTCCAATGGCTGTTTGCCCCCCACTCTTGCCTACACACAGATTCATCTATTGCAGCACATAAGCAATAGCGTATGACTAATATTGATGCCCGATCCAACTCCATTTCATTGAGCTTTCGTTCACCTTTGCGAATTTCTCGCGCAACTTGTTCTCTAAAAGGGCCAGGATCGTCCAACCAAGGAATCGAAGACATACATGAGAGACTGGCTATTAACCAGGTAAACTGATCGACCAACGGGTTAACCCCCATGCTCTCGACGTTTAGGTCTCTTACCGCAATATTTCTAGATAAATCAGGTGCAGGCATAACCTCCATTGGTTTGCCTGGTTCTGGTTGAAATAGTACTACGGTGACGTCGTTTTCGGCGTAACTCATAAACGTACAGCCCAAAGCTGTAGTGATAAGTTCGCGAAGTCGCCAGCAATATGGACAGCGATTGCTGCCGTGTTATTCAATGCATTCCATTCGTCACTCGCTTTATCAAGCTCAAAATAGGTATAGCCAGCATGATAAGGCAACGCTCTAGGTACGACTGGCATTGGTTTCATTTCAATGCCCGGCAATTGTAAGTTGATTAGATCGCGAATATTGTCGATCGAACCAATCTTAGTTTGGCTCACAAATTGTGTATGTAAAATATCAAGCGGTACGTCTGCTTTAACAGCAAGAATAAACGTCGTAGATTCGACAATTTTACTGTCTGGAATTGCTGCAGTTCGAATTCCATAGCTTTGCTCTCTCAATGTTAAAGGTATTGCACGTTGTTCTGACATAACACTTAATGTCATTTTCGCGCTATCAAGCGTACGAGATAAACAATCGGTCAGTTGGCTATGGTTGTATTTTGTAAACTCTTGTGGTCTACGAGATGCGGAACACAGTGTAGATAATTCACCTTCCGCTTGTAACAGGATCCGATAAAATGACTCTGGGTGAACGCCTTCAACACTTGCAAAATGCCAGAACAACGGCTCATAACGATTCAAAGCTTGTAACAACATAAAATCAGCAACAGATGACACGCCCTGTTGGTCAACCACGCCTAAACGCTGAACAATCGATTCGGCTCTGTGTTTAAGCATTGACGCGAATTCCGTCGCGAACTTGCTCAAAACTGTAGATGCGTGAATATCAATGCACGTCGGAATATAGTTGTCATCCAGAATGATGCTTCCGTCTGGCTTCACTTCCGAAATTTTCAAAATGGGAATTGATGTATATGCGCTCTTATCTTCATGATCGTACATTAAGAAAAAGTTAAGCTTACCCACCACAATACTTGCCATATCTTCTGATTCATAACATGCATCTACGGCTTCTTGGGTTTCCATGTTATAGCGAGCACCGTCTCCATTTCCGCCAAAGAGTTCAGATCGTTCTGATGGCAGTGGACAGCATAAATACACCACTTTATCCGCAATAGAAGGGTCAACATCTCTTACTTCTGGAAGCTCAGCAAGAAGCGGTAAATCAAATGGAGTACGGTCTTGTAAGATACCTTCTGCTCGTGTGATCCCGATTTTGCCAAGTGCCAGTAGCTCAGTGTTAATCTCAATTTTTTTCACTCCCCAGTGTAAGGGAGAGCTATTAGAGCTAAGCATGTTAGATAACTTGCCTTGAGACCTATCGAGTTGCTGAAAGTGTTGAGGCTTCATGAACATACCATCTTGCCAAACAACTGGGTTATATAAAGACATTCGTCAGTTCCTTAAAAATACGTCTGTTCAATACCGCGAGTATTGTTCGAAGATAATTCACTACCCTCTACTTTTAATCTCAGAAAGTACTCACTTTTTTCTTCGATCACTTCAACCTTCCGCCAAGACGAGCCATTGATATCGCGGAATGCGACAGAAAAACCCAATGCTCTAGTTGTTGGGTCTAACTCTAGAATCTCGTGCAACTTGTCTCCTGGTTGCAGCTGATATTCGTACCGTTTAATGTATTCATCCCCCAAGGAGGCCTTATCATTTTCGAACAAAGCGAAGAAGTCCAAACTACGGAACATAACTGGAGACGTTAATTCGTGAACTCTCAGAATTACTGGGGACGATTGACCTTGGTCACGAACATTGAGGTGTTCTGAAGCTTCGATAACAAGTTCAATCGAAGAAGTCTCAGGAGTTATCCCTGAGGACTCTTTGAACTGCTCCCACATAGAACAACCTGATAATAGAAACAAGGTAATGGGGATTATAAGTTTACGCATGATCAGCTTTTGCAACCTTACTGTATCTGTCTTTCATCAACGCTTTAAATGTCGACTCATTGAATTGTCGAGTATTCTGCTCATAATGTTCGCTGTACTTTTGCCATAGCTTTGACTTACTAAGGAAGCGCGTTTCCTGGCTTAAAGTGTTTGCAAACTGCTGAGGATCATTCACTTTTAGTTGCTCCAATACCAAATCGTTAATTGCCTTCGCATATAAGGTATCGTGCTCGCTAAGTTCATCCAGTATCTGTTCAATTAGCTCATTTGGAGCCAATAGATTTTGACTATTTAGCGTTAACATCAATGTAGTTAGGCTAAGATCATTGTGAGCAAAGGAGCTTTCGTCAGTAAGCTCTTCAACACTCTGTAAATCTTTGTACAAATTATCGATACACAATCGCAAACAAGCGCCCATTTGTTTAAAAAATAAAGCGTCATGTTTCGTGTCAGACTCTAAATCAACACCCAGTCCTTCAAAGAATGCATGTGTTACATTTTCATGTTCGTAAGAAGTTTCACTCAATGCGGTATTACTCTGAGTTCTACTCTCACTTTCAACAGGCTGCTCTTGTGGTTCGGTATGAGGGACAAACTCTTGTGTCACCTCTTCCCACTTGTGGCTTTGTATATTTGCGGAATTAGGGATAATAGTAACAGGCGGTACTTTTGTCGGTTTACGCTTGGGAACATCTGAACTGCCGGTAAGCGTATCTGACTTAAAATCGGTACCTTCAATGTTTGTTGGTTTTAAACGGTTCGGTATCTTAGTTTGATCATCAGCGATGTCTTGAGCATTCAGGTTCGCCTGCTGTTCTTCTTCCATCCCCATCCAATCTTCAGGAATCAGACTAGGGAGGTCGAACTCAGAATGGATGCTTAAACTGTCATCAACAACTTGCCTTTGTGGTTCTATCGATGACTTCATAAGATTTTTTTTGTTACTTTCGTCTCGGACCAAATAATCATCATCTCTCTGCATTGAGAATTTTAAGTGCTCGACGGGATCATGAGTATCTACTCCATCAGGTTTCGTTTCCATGAAGAGATCTTCAAGCGCGCCTGTCTCTGCTTCTTCCTCAACAACGGATTCTTCCAAGTTCATTAAAGGGTCTGTTGAATCTCTTTCTGGCGCTATTTCAGAAGCTATGTCGTATGAAGTCGTTACCAACTCAAGAGAAATACTCACTTCATATTGTCCGAGAGAAACTCTGTCACCATCGCACAACGAAACTGGTTGATTCTTTAGGATCTTATTACCATTAACCAATGTGCCATTTGTACTCACATCACTAATGTAATAAGTGTCTCCATATATACTCAATAGACAGTGCGTACCAGATATGAATCGGTTGTGATCCGTTAAAGTCACTGTACAACCTGCTTCTCGCCCTAGAGATCCACCTTCTTCAGGCATCTCGATACTTTTAGCTCCAACATATTCTTCAGGGCACTTCGAGATCACCAAAACCAATTGATTTATACGCATGAATAGCCTTTAAAACAGAAGAGAAACACTAAACTCGACACCACCTAGACCTTCGTTATAAAAAGGTAAGATGTATGAAGCTTGCGGGATTATTTGTAAATGAGCGTCTGGGTTACTTCCTAACTTGATCACACTACCAAAAGTCACAACAGCGCCAGCTTCAAATTGATCGATATCTTCAAGTTGTTCGCCGTAACGAAAGCCTTGGTCGTCAACTTTCCAACGGTTTGAGTATTGCGAGTAACCTAAAGACAAGCCTGCACCTATATAAGGTGTGAACACCGACCAGCTACCTAAAGCATACTGAGGCACAATACGAAATTCGTAATTGGTTACCTCGTTATAAACGCCATTCTTTGGAGCTTCGATATCATCTTCTGCTAAATAATTGAACCCTAACCACCAACGCCATCGGTTGTTACTTTCATCAATTGGACGTGTATGGACGAACCCGTAACGTAGAGCATCTACTTGTCCACTCGGCCCTTCATCATATTCTATAGTGTCTATGCTCAGCATATTTACTGAACCACCATATCTTTCACCCTTCGCGATTGCGATGGACGAAAAAAGACACATTGTGGATATTAGACCGATTTGACTTAGGTTTCGCATGCTTCCCTCTGAGTTCATCCATATATTAACTAGATGCGCAAGATAGCAAGTATTATGTCTTTTACAATAAGGAGACGGTCACACCCGCCATTTACGACATTATAACTAGCAAAAAAAACGATATATCTACAAGAAAATGCATTACGAATAATTACAAATAAAATTCATTTATAAAATCAAAACTATCAATAATTGAAAAATCAAACGACCAACAACCATCCAAAGAAAGAAGGTTGTTCAATACAAGAAAATTAGCATTTACAAAATTCAAAAAACCTAAAATGCCACTTTTTTATCTTTAACCTATGGCATAATCATTTAAAGCATTTTTCTAATTTAGTGTTAGTTAATATTTATGCAATCATTGACAAGAGTAATTATTAATCAATAAAGCACCACACGTAGGAATAGTTAGATTCATATTATTTCTCCCCAAAAAGACCATAAATGTGACCTTCATCACTGAAATTTTATAAAGCCTAGTCGTAAATTGTTACATTTTTTGATCTTTTTGTGAATAACGTCACATAGTGCTAAAATTAAGAATGTCGCAGTTCGGAGTTGAATTCGGGAATATAAATAAAAAACAAG